>JAKAAS010000171.1 GCA_021802225.1 Bacillota bacterium | reverse complement strand
ACACCTGCTCCAGACTGTAACCGTGCGGCGCATAACGGCTCGCGAGCTCCTTGTGCGCCCATGACGGCAGCCGGGAGGGAACGATGACGAGAGCGGAAGTCCACTGCCTTTGCGTGAGCCGCACACCGCCGGCCCCGAACACCATCACATCAGTGACTGGGTGGACAATTGCAGTCGGTCCCTGCGCAAATGGCAAGGGGGCCGCCGGACGCCAGAACATCCACCACGACAGAGCCAAGACCCCCACAAGTATAGCTGCTGATGTTCCTGCCCTCGCACGCCGCGTCCAATACATATGGAAAAACTCCCTTCAATTCTGCTTCTACTAGGGAGTTTTTCCATATTTTACAATTTAATACATTTGCCTAAGGATGCTGGTTTGCATAGGCAATATTTGCTAATTGCTGGGCATACGTCGCCGCGTATAAGACTTTTCCACTTGGCAACGACAAAAAGTATAAGTACGGCTCTGGAGCCGGTGTTAGAGCGGCTCTGAATGCCACCATGCCAGGGTTGGCTATGGGCCCCGGGGGCAAGCCTTGATGCTGGTAGGTATTGAATGGCGACGGCACAGTCAAATTTGTATAATTCAGAGGGCCTTTGACAGCATGGCCCAGGGCATAGCGCACAGTGGCATCGCTTTGCAAGGGCATTCCCACTTTGAGCCTGTTGACAAATACTCCGGCGATGCCGCGGGCATCGGACGGGTCTTTATCTTCTTGCTGAACCATAGAGGCCAGAGTCACCCACTGCGTCAGGCTGAGAGAGGAATGGCTCGCCCGGTATACCGGCAAAGCCCGCCTTTCAAAAGTCTGCCACATCATAGTGAAAGCTTGCGCAGGGGTTGTCCCATACGGAAATTTATAGGTTGCAGGAAAGAGATAGCCTTCATCGGGATCCCGCACTCCAGCCGCTGGAGCTGGCATGCCCGGCAAGGAATGGTCCAGCAGTTTCCGGTACTCTTGCCGACTTCCGATATGAGACGCAACTAGCCGGGATATGATCTGCTGCACCGTGAAGCCTTCTGGAATCGCGACGCGTATCGTCACCACTTGGCCTGTCCTCATCATGGCCATGATTTGCTGTGGACTCTGATTCGGGCGGATCCGGTACACGCCGCTTTCTAGAGACCGGGACAGGTGGTATACCCGGCTCAAAACCCGAAATGCCAGAGCCGAGCGTATAAGTTTTCTCTGTTGAAGGGTGCGCGCGATGACATCGGCAGACTGACCAGATTTCACCGTAACATACGACGGATGCGAGTCGCTTGAGTCCACGGGCTGAAATTGCAGCCACCCCCAGAACCCAGACAAAAGGACGGCCAATAAAAGAGCCGTCCCCCCTATCCGTGCCCAGGTCCACTGCCATCGCGGGCGCCTCAGCTTATGCAGCTTACGGGATGGCAACAATAAAACATCCCTCCAAGCTCCGCAGGAGACTACTCATCTTCGTCCAAAAGCTCTTCGTAGGCCTGAGCCACTTTTTCCCATTCTTCTTCGGATTCGATGTCAACCAACACATCGTCCCCGTCATCATCTTTCTCAAGCCGCAGGATGACCGCTTCCGCTTCCTCATCTTCTTCTGTATCGATGGGCAGCAAAATAGCGTAATCCTGTTCTTCCACCTCGATTACATCCACAACCACAAATTCGTGCTCATGTCCGTCCTCGTCCGTCAGGGTAATAATTTCGTCTTCTTCCTCAGGTCCCTGCCCTATCAAATCTTTGTCATCAGCCATTGTGATGTCCTCCCTTAATTTGGTGTTTTTTTTATGGTCAAGATACCCCTGGAGAATCAATGCGGCAGCCAGACCATCCACCAGTTTTTTTCTGTTTTCGCGCCGCACATCGCGCTCGATGAGCAACCGCTCGGCCAGCCGCGTGGTGAGCCGTTCGTCCCATGTCACCACCTCGCAGGAAGCCTGCGCTCGAAGTGTGGTGACGAACTTCAAAGTTTTCTGGGCCTGGGGACCGACGCTTGCATTCATGTTCAATGGTAAGCCTACCACAATTTCCTTGATATTCCAGACGGCGACCAAATCCAGAATGAGCTGAAGATCATGAGAATGTGAGCTCCGCTTGATAGGAGGCTTAGTTGACGCAAGAACTGCCATTTCATCGCTGATAGCGACCCCAATCCATTTATCCCCCACGTCCAACGCCATTATGCGTTCAGCCATTGGGCGAGGTCGTTTCTACATGGGCCACGTACTGCCGGAGCAGTTCCTCCAGCAGCTCATCCCGTTCAACACGGCGTATCAGGTTACGCGCCCCCTGGTGACTCGTGATGTAGGCAGGATCGCCGGATAGCAAATACCCGACAAGCTGGCTAATGGGATTATACCCTTTATCCTTCAGGGCACTATAGACTTCGCGTAAAACCGCATCGGCCTGGTTGGCCGCTTCTTGATGGCCCCATAGCCTGCGAGTCTCATCTGTCGGCCCCATCGTCCGCATCCTCCCTTATGGTTGTTGGTTATCCGGCTGCCACCAGCTTCTCAGACACCTGCCGCCGGGCTTCCGCCAGCAAGAGCGGGATTCCCTGCGGATTTTTACCGCCGGCCTGCGCAAGGTCCGCCCGTCCGCCGCCGCCCCCGTCAATGTAAGCCGCGAGGCTCTTCACCAATATGCGGGCATCAAGACCCCGAGCTACCAAGTCTTTCCCTAAATATACAACTAATGAAGCCCGCTCACCATGGTTAGCCGCTAAAATCACCCCTTGCGCCCGAGACTTAGCGCCGTCCAGCACTTCACGCAATGCGTCCAGCGACTCGGTAGTGGCCTCCGCCACGACCAAGCGCAACCCGTCATACGTGATGGCCTGCTCGGCCAGGGCCACACCCTGTTCGAAGCGGATCTGACGTTCGAGATCCAGCAGGCGGCCCTCAAGGGTTTTGCTGTTCTGCAAAATCTCCCCGATTTTCGCCGACAAATTTTGAGGCGCTGCATGCAATTGGTCCCCAATATCCTCAACCGACCGCCGCAGCATGCGGGCCCAGCCAACCGCATTGCGTCCGGTGACGGCTTCAATCCGGCGGGAGCCCGTGCCTACCGAGCTTTCCTCCGTAATGGCAAAGAGACCCAGTTGCCCGGTAGCCGAGCAGTGAGTGCCGCCGCACAATTCTTGGCTGGCTCCCAGTACCGTCACCACCCGCACAACCTCTCCATACTTATCCCCGAAAAAGGCTAGGGCGCCTTCTTGCAGAGCTTCCTCCTTGGCCATAACCCGCGTTTGGACGGGAATGTTCTCCAGAATCCAGCCGTTGACCAAGTCCTCAATCTGTTCGACCTGATCAGCAGATAAGGGCTGCGGATACGAAAAATCAAAGCGCAGCCTATCGGGGGCCACCAGCGAGCCTGTCTGGTGGACCCCCGTCCCAAGAACCGCGCGGAGGGCCGCATGGAGGAGGTGGGTCCCGGTGTGATTGCGGCGGGCATCATCTCTGGCCTCCCTATCCACAGCCAAAGACACAGCGTCACCCTTGGTCACGGTTCCTTGGGTTACCGTTCCGAAATGCCATATAGCCCCATGAACTTTCACCACATCTTCCACCCGGAAAATTCCCTCCGGACCTGTAATGGTTCCGCGGTCTCCCACTTGCCCGCCGCCCTCGGGGTAAAACGGCGTAGAGGGAACCCACAGCCATCCAGATTCTCCCGACATCAGACGAGTTACCGGATCGTTTCCGATATAGAGGCTGTCAACAGGCTGGCTTTCAAGCTCTGTGCGCTCATAGCCCGCAAATTCTGTCAGGCCGTGCTGCGGGAGATTTTGAGCGTCCTGGTGCCGGCTGCGGGCGTTGCGCGCACGCGCCTTTTGAGCCGCCATAGCCTGGTCGAATCCCGCTTGGTCCACCCGGATATTTCTCTCTTCGGCGGCATCCAGCGTCAGATCCAATGGAAATCCAAACGTATCGTACAGGAGGAATGCTTCTTCCCCGCGCAACTCTTCTCCTGGCGCTATCGCATCGAGCTTGTCGCCCAGAACTTTCATTCCGGATTCCAGCGTCAGGCGAAATCTTTTTTCCTCTTCGTGAATAGATTGCTGGATCAGAGCGGAACCCACCAGCACTTCCGGATATGCTGATCCCATGACGTCTTCCACAACTGGAACGAGTTTATGCAAAAATGGTTCCTGAAAATTCAACACCCGCCCAAACCGCACGGCGCGCCGCAAGATTCTACGCATGACATAACCACGGTCTGAGTTGCTGAAAGAAACTCCTTCTGCCAGCAGAAACGTAATGGCGCGAATATGATCTGCGATCACACGAAATGGCATGCCGCGGAGACCGGGGTCATAGACGATGCCCGACAGCGCTTCTATGGCCGAAATCAGTGGCCGCAGAAGGTCCGTTTCAAAATTGGACTCCACGCCTTGGAGGTATGCGGCAATCCGTTCAAGTCCCATGCCGGTGTCGATGCTCGGGCGCGGCAGCGGCGTCAGAGTTCCCGTGCTGTCCCGGTCATACTGCATGAAGACAAGGTTCCAGATTTCCTGAATGCGGTCGCACTCACACAGCCCCAGGCCGCACTGATCGCCACAAGCATATTGGGCGCCACGGTCCACAAAAATTTCCGAGCTGGGGCCGCACGGCCCGGTATCGCCCATGCTCCAGAAGTTGTCTTTCTCGCCCATGCGCACGATGCGCTCAGGGGATACCCCAGCCACTTCCTGCCATAGCTGATATGCTTCCTCGTCGGTCTCGAACACCGTGATCCACAGGACCTGCGGGTCAATCCCCAAAACCTCCGTAAGAAAAGTCCACGCAAATCCTATAGCATCACGCTTGAAATAGTCGCCAAAAGAAAAGTTTCCGAGCATTTCAAAGAAGGTTTGGTGACGGGCCGTCTTACCTACTTGGTCGAGGTCGTTGTGCTTGCCTCCGGCCCGCATGCATTTTTGTACAGTGACAGCGCGGCGGTAGGAGCGCGCTTCTTTGCCGAGAAACACATCCTTAAACTGCACCATGCCCGCATTCGTAAATAACAGCGTGGGATCCTGGGCGGGCACCAAGGGTGAACTGGGCACTTTATGATGCCCCTGAGACTCAAAAAAATCAAGAAACTTTTGCCGAATTTCGGCAGAACGCATAGAAAATCCTCCTTGCCGCAATACAAAGGCATTGCTAATCTTTCTCATTGTACTTGGCTCCTTCTGCCACGGTCAAGTCAGATTGTCAGGCGCCGATATAAATGCGCTAACAGAACCTTAATGACTGCCGTAGTAGGCACCGCCAGAAGAAGCCCTGCAACCCCGGCAATTTCGCCTCCCGCCAAGATAGCGAAGATGACAACCAGTGGATGCAGCCCAACCGAATCTCCCATGACCTTGGGGCCGATGACTGTCCCTTCAAGCTGGTGAATCGCCACGAACCCCATGATGGCATAGACGGCT
>JAKAAS010000170.1 GCA_021802225.1 Bacillota bacterium | reverse complement strand
TGACGCTTGGACCCGGTGCGCTAAATTGGGTGGTACCGCGGGTTAACTCTCGTCCCTTAGGTGTAATGAGGGACGTTTTTTAATTGGAGGAGACACGAAATGATGAAGACCCATGAAGGCCGTCCCGAGACGGTATCCAATCCGGACCGGTACAGTGTGCGGCTGGTGGAGGGCAAGTGGCAGAAAGTCTGGGAACAGGCGCATCTGTACGAAACGAAAGTTTCCGTACGGCCTAAATTTTATTGTCTGGAGCAATTTCCGTACCCTTCCGGACATCTGCATATGGGTCATGTGCGGGTCTACACGCTGGGCGACGTGATTGCCCGCTTCCGGAGGATGGCGGGCTACAACGTGCTTCACCCCATGGGCTGGGACGCGTTTGGGATGCCGGCGGAAAATGCCGCGATTAAAAACGGGGTGCCCCCGAGGGTGTCCACCCTGGCTAATATTGCGTACATGAAAAAGCAAATGCAACAGATGGGCCTCTCTTTCGACTGGTCGCGTGAGGTCACCACCTCCGAGCCGGACTATTACCGGTTTACGCAAGAGCTCTTTCTGCTGTTTTTCGAGCGCAATCTCGCCTACCAGAAGGCCGGGGCGGTCAACTGGTGCCCGACTTGCGAAACCGTGCTCGCCAACGAGCAGGTGGAGGACGGGTTATGCTGGCGCTGCGATTCCGTGGTGATAAAGAGGGACCTGACCCAGTGGTACTTCCGGATCACAGATTATGCGGAACGGCTGCTCTCCGATTTGCAGGCTCTTGACTGGCCGCCAGAAATTAAAACGCAGCAGTTCAACTGGATAGGCAAGAGTGTCGGAGCCGAGGTGGTGTTTGATGTGCTGGGGTCGTCCCGGACCATTGCGGTGTTTACCACCCGCCCCGACACGCTGTTTGGAGCGACGTATATCGTGATCGCGCCCGAACACCCCCTGGTGGAAGAGCTCATTGGGGACTATGCCGGACAGGACGCGGTGCGGGCCTTCATTGCGGAAGAACGCATCCACAGCGATATCGAACGCACTGCGGAAAACACCGAAAAACGGGGTATTTTCACGGGCGCTTATGCGGCGCACCCGCTGACCGGCGAAAAAGTTCCCATCTGGATTGCCAACTATGTGCTGGGTGACTACGGCACTGGGGCGGTTATGGGAGTGCCTGCGCACGATCAGAGGGATTTTGTGTTCGCCAATGCCTATGGCTTGCCCATCAAGACGGTGGTGGTTGGGCCCGACGCGGCCGGAACGTCTGAAAGCGGGGAAGCCTATACGGGGCCGGGCCTGCTGATTGGGTCAGGGGAGTTTACCGGCCGCGACAGCAACGAGGCGAAAGAGCAGATAGCCATGGCGCTCAGTGCGCGGGGAAAAGGCGGCCAGCGCGTCAGCTACCGGATGCGCGACTGGCTGATTTCGCGCCAGCGCTACTGGGGAGCGCCTATTCCCATTATCCACTGCAAGACGTGCGGGGCCGTGCCCGTGCCCCGCGAGGACTTGCCGGTGCTCCTTCCCGAGAATGTGGAGTTTACCGGCAAAGGAGCGTCGCCGCTGGCCGGGGCGGACGACTGGGTAGACACGGTCTGCCCGGTATGCCACCAGCCAGCGCGCAGGGAAACCGACACCATGGACACGTTTGTCGACTCCTCCTGGTACTATTACCGCTTTACGTCGCCCGGCGCCG
The DNA here is from genome assembly GCA_021802225.1 of Bacillota bacterium. Next base: position 3,736 of record JAKAAS010000170.1, on the reverse strand, counting down.
AGGAGCCCTTCCGTCCCGAAGATGCTGCCTACTGGATGCCTGTGGATGAGTACGTGGGGGGCAAGGAACATGCCGTGCTCCACCTGCTGTACTCGCGGTTCTTTACGAAAGTGCTGTACGATGCGGGGTTGGTGCCGGTGGAAGAGCCGTTTTCGCGGCTTTTGGCGCAGGGGATGGTCGTCTATGGCGGGGCGAAAATGTCGAAATCCAAGGGCAACACACTGAGTCCGGAACACATCATGCAGGAGTGGGGCACTGATGCCACCCGCGTGTTTATGCTGTTTGCCGCGCCGCCTGACAAGGACTTTGAGTGGTCGCAGCAGGGTGTCGAAGGCGCTTACCGCTTCTTGCAGCGGGTGTACCGCCTGGTGGTGCGTCCCAGGGTTCAGCAGCAGACAGGGGACAGGAACGCCGAACAGGCTGCCCGGGAACGGGTGAACAAGGCGGTGCACCGGGCTACCAAAAAAATTACTGAAGATGTCCGCGACCGGCGCGCATTCAACACCGCCGTCAGCACCTTGATGGAGATGACCAATGTCCTGTACCAGGATGTCGGCGGTCTGCCGGGGTCTGAGCAGGCGGAGGCTCTCCAGACTCTGGTGCTGCTCCTTGCCCCGTTTGCCCCTCATCTCTCTGAAGAACTGTGGGCACAGATGGGCCACGCCAGCAGCGTGCACTTGGAACCGTGGCCCACATATGAAGAGCGCTGGCTCCGAGATGATGAGGTGATAGTCGCCCTGCAGGTGAACGGCAAAGTGCGCAGCCGAATGACGGTGGCGACAGCCGCTGACTCCGAGGCGCTATCGAGGCTGGCGCTGGAGGATGAGAAGATTCAGGAACTGGTGGCCGGCAAGACCATCGTAAAAGTGGTGGCTATTCCGGGAAGACTGGTGAATGTGGTGGTGCGTTGAGAACGCTCTTGGCTCTGATTATTGCCGCCAGCTCAGCCGTGGTCGGGGCGGTGCTGGGGCGCTCGCGGAGACCGGCCGGTCCCATTGCCATGGCTTGGGTGATGGTGGTGGCGGCTTTAGGGGCCTTAGTGGCCGAACTGTCCACCATTTTATGGGTGGGCGCGCCTTTGCAGGTGTGGCAGCCCGCTATTGGCGGTGCGCTGATTGGCGTGGTGTCTGGAGTGTTCTCCGGCCGGAAAAGAAGGCCGCCGGAAGATTGATTAAAAGCCCCCATTTGGGGGCTTTTAACCTGGTGCTCAGTGCGCGCTGATGCTGATTCTCTTGCGACGCCCTGTGGCTTTGAATACCGTAATTCGCAACAACCCAAAGTGATAGTCGGCTTCGGCTGTTTCCGGGTCCACCTCAGTGGGGAATCCGACGACAGCATGGAACTCTTCTCCCTCACGCTTATCCTGCTCTAAGGGTGAAGCGGGAAAGGCCCCTTTCACACTGATGGACTGATCGTCCACCTCGATATTGACCTGGTCGGGATTTACCCCGGGCAATTCGAATTCGGCCATGAAGCCATTTTCAATCTGATGCAGGTGGGTGCGGGGTCTGGTGTTGTCCAAATTCCAGTCGTCGCGCACCTGGCTCCACACCCGGGACATGTTGTCCCGGAAATGATCGACATCCGCCGGGTCCCAGCGCATAAGCATATACGTCACCTCCGCAGGTAGTATGTCCCACTGTGGGGGTTTTCTTGACAAGGCTCCCGCTGACTTTGACGCGGCGCATGACTTCTCCTTGTCTGGACATTCCGGCGTCCGCAAAATACGCGGCGAGAGAATATGATTGCGGACGGGGGAAGAAACATTTTCGCCGAATATCGCATCCTTACGGCGTTATTCGTCAAAATTCTGCTGTTCCTGGCAGGATTTTTGGCAAGGTCTGTCGTATAACATCATTACTATCAGTTTGATTGCTGTGTAATGTTTCATGACAGGAGATGCCTGCAGCGTGCCGCATACGTTCCATATCTTGCCTCATATTCAGCTGACGAATGATTTCTTGGTGCGCAAGGAGGTGTTGAACAACCTGCCTGTGCCCTTGGTGTTTGTGGACATGACTCGGGAAATTGTGTGGAAAAATCGCTTTGCCGGCTGGGTGGAGATGCGCAAGGATACGCGCCGGGAACTCTTGCGCCAGGTTTTTGGGGGGGATGGACACTGCCGGATTCCCCGGGTCCAGCTGGCCTCAGGGGCCGAAGTGACTGTGGAGAGCCAGCCGGTGCGCTCCCTTGGGGGGACCGTGGAGGGCTACTTGCTATGGGCTTCTGACAATCTGGCCGGGCTGGCCGGAGACTTTCTGGAAACCGGCCTGGCGGTGGCAGAAGACGGCCGCTTCATTCTAGTCAATGCCGTCGCGGAGAGTCTCTTGGGTCCGGGAACCGCGGGACAGAGCTGGGACCAGGTGTCGTGGCTGCCGCGCTGGCACGTGGCCATGCGCCGGGGCCACCGCACATTTTTTGCGCTGGCCCGGGAAGGGTTTGAGATCCGGATCCATGCCCACTACCCGTGGGTGATGGTTGAAGCGATCCCTGCCCCCATTATTGAGAGTGACCGGATTTCTGCGCAGTTTGCGTCGGCGGTGATGCATGAGGTGAGAAACCCTCTGTCCGCTCTGAGCGGGTACATTGAGCTGGCACAGATGCAGTTGGCGCCGGGACCGGCCCGCGCCCACCTGGACCGGGCGATGGCGGAAATTGACAGGCTGTCCCGCCTGACTGCGGATTTCATGTCCCTGTCCCGGAGCACAGAAATTCGCAAGCAGTGGTGTCCCCTGATCACTTTGGTTGAGAAGGCGTGGTCGGTGGTGCAGTCCGGCGGGGAATACGGGCACGATGTGCAAGTAAAACCTCTGATGAGCTCTCAGGACAGAATTTTTGCCGATCCCGACCGGTTTGAACAAATTTTGATCAATGCCTTGAAAAACGCGGCGGAAGCCTTCATTGCTCCGGGGGTAATTACCGTGGCGGTCAGCCGCAGTGCCGGCGGCCAGCGCGTGACCATTGCTGACAACGGCCCGGGAATGCCCGCTGAAGTGATGGAGACCCTGTTTGTCAAGCGGCGCACGACCAAAGCGCAGGGTCACGGGTTGGGGCTTCTGATCATTAAGCAGCTCGCGGAGGTCCATGGCGGGGTGGTTCAAGTCACGTCGCAGAAGGGGGACGGCACGGAAATTGCGATAACCCTCCCCTATCCTGACGGGCCTATTCTGGAGGCGAGCCCGGAGTAGCCTGCGCCTCCGTGCGGACGCGGAGCTCGCGGACGGTCTTCTTGCGGAGAAGTCCCACCGTGATGGTCAGTAGGGGAATGGTGCCCAGATACACCAGCCCGATGGGCACGAGGTACTGTTGCGTTATGTAGTCGCTGATGGCGGCATTGGGCACCAGAATGGCGACAATCCACACCACCACTGTGACGGGCAGCAGCAGGTAGCGGTACGACCCAACGGAGCGGATGAAGAATAGGGCGGCGAGGTCGTGGGCCGTGCACCACAGGCGCACGGCCATGAAACCCAATACCGCCACCGTCCACAATACGATGACAAGGCTGCCCCACTTGTCGATAAAGAACCCGGAGATTTCTACCAGACGCATCAGTGTGACCATGGGCCAGCGCATCAGGGGGATATAAGCGGGGCCGAATGTGGCTATGGATACCTCGTACATCACGGTGAGGATGCCGATCATGGATGCGAGGCCACCATAGGCATAGAGTTCCCCGAGCCGCCGGTCCTCATTGCGGATGAAGGGATACAAGGTGATGCTGACCTCGAAGCCA
>JAKAAS010000169.1 GCA_021802225.1 Bacillota bacterium | reverse complement strand
TAAGCGGAGTCCGTCATCTCCCGGGCCGTGGCTTGTGTCAGGTACTGCTGCAGGGCTAAGCGATTGGGCAATCCAGTTAATGTGTCACGCAGGGCTTGGCGTTCCCACTGCCGTTTTTCGGCGAGCACCGCAAATGCTCGTTGCGCTAATTGGCTGTTTAACGCAGTAATGACGCCAAATAATTGACTATACTGCGGACCATGGGAACGGGCAGGCAGAACGGGAGACGAACCGGGCTGGAGTGCGACAATTTCGCGAGCTAAATCGGCATCCATACCCATAATGTGATACAAGATCCACTGGGCGAGAAAAGGCAGCAGTGCATCGATCACCGGAGCGGGGTCAGCAGAGGCCCAAGACACTGCTTGGTGCACATAGCGCCGAAATTCGCGGTGGGCCCGGAGATGGGTTTGCTTGTGAGCGGCATTGACGGGCCATTGGTGCATCAGGTGCACTTCAGTGCGAAAATGATAGATCGTATAGTCTGACAGTTCTTGGAGAAGGCCCTGAACTTCACTGGCTTCGGCATTCTGATCACGAGTCCGGTACAGGGCATTAAAAATGTCAAACAGACGCTGGTGTTGTATATCGACAGGTTCAATTCCTGTGCGGATGGCATCGTTCCATCCAAGGAGAATGTCTGTCATGTTGTTCGCCCCGAAATCGTCCTGATATGCATGGCCTATCCCTCATTTTTCCTGGCAGTCATGAAAGATTTCCGCAACACCTCAGAAGACCACGATCAGAATAAGAAAAATCCGGTGACACATCTGATGGTAATTCTTTCTTTTATTATCGAAAATTATATCATAGTTGGCGATGGGGGATGGGTAGCTGATGTAGCCCACTTTTCACCGCTCACTTCTTGGCGCTATAGTTGCGGGGAGGCCAACCAAAAGTTCCCGCGACAAGGCAAATAGGAGGCTGTCCGCATCTCGTGTGCAGACGGGTGGGGTGACATTTCCAAGATGGCCCATGGGAGCGACTGCCGGTCTCATGGGCCATCTTGGAAATGTCCGCGGGAAGGCCCATGCCCGCTACGCGAAACCGGGGATTGAAGAATGCCGGCCGCGCGTGAATACGTGGGGGGTTGCAGGCGAATGCCGCAACTACGGGATCCTGTGGGACGGATGTTCTCCCATCCGGAGCATCTGGTTGCACCTTGATGGCCGCTGCCTCGGTCCGCCTCAGTGAAGAGGGAAAAATTGGGGAATCAGCAGCGTCGTCACCGCACCCATCAGCACCGTGAGGGGAACGCCCAGACGCAGAAAATCGTTGTAGCGAAACCCGCCGGGCCCCATAATGAGCAGATCGACCTTATTCGCCAAAGGGGTGAGAGGCGACACGGAGACGGCAACAATCACCGCCATGACGAACGGGTCGGGCATCACGTGCAGCGCGGTAGCCAACTCGGCGGCCACAGGGCCCATGACCAATACCGTAGCGATGTTGGACAGGACTTGTGTCAGTACCGCTGCCAGCACAAACAGGAAGGCGATCATCAGCACGGGATGGGCTGTAGGGTCGTTCCACGCGCTGAGGACGTGCACAATGCGCCGGGTGATTCCTGTGCTGATGAGGGCTGATCCTAGAGGGATCATGCCTGCGACAAATACGACGATGCGCCATTCCACAGCGCGGTAGGCGTTTGACAGAGAGAGAATTCCGGTGCCCGCCATCAGTGCAATTCCCAGTACTATGGCGACTCTGATGTCGATCACGCCAAATGCGGCCAGCAGCAAGCTTCCCAACAAAATTGACGGCGCCAGCCACAATCTGTAGGCCGGCACGGATTGGCGCGCTGTCGGGGCGTTCAAAGCAATCAGCCCGTGCTGAGCCTGCAGGGCGGCTAAACTTTCGGGGGCTCCTTGAACCAAGAGAATATCTCCGGTGCGCATCCGCACTGTCGCTAAGCGCTGCATGGTCAACTGCCCGTCGCGGTATAGTCCGAGGACGCTGATCCCTTGCCGTTGGCGAAGATTGAGACCCAGGATGGTTTGGCCAATCCAGGGGGCGCGGTGGCCGAGCAACAGTTCGACGACGTCCGTATGCTCCGCATTCGACGAGAGGGTGGTGGGGTCCCCAGCCAATTCCAGTCCCCATTTGGTTTTGTCGGCGCCAAGAATCTGCTCGACATCTCCCAGCACCAATAGGATGTCTCCTGCCTCCAGGTTCGTCTGACCCGATACCTTGGTGACCTGACCGTTCCGGACTTGCCGCAAGATGGTGATGCTGTTGTCCGAGAAGAAGCGGACGCTCGCTAAGGGTTGGCCAGCCAGCGGCGAACCGGGCAAAACCTTCAACTCAGACACATACTGCCGCAGGTGCCCGCTGTCCTCCTCCAAGGCGAGGGATCCGGGTGGAGGAGCCTTGGGCAGCAAGAACCGTCCCACCGTGGTCATAAAAACTACCCCGACGAGCAGGAGCACGAAACCGATGGGGGTGATGGCAAAGATGCCTAGCGGGCGGTAGCCCGCACTGGCTAGAGCTTGGTTGCCCACAATGTTTCCCGCGCTCCCCACCATTGTGAGCAGTCCCCCGAAGGTCGCGGCTATGCCCAGAGGCATCAGCAGGCGGGCGGCGGGAATGTGCACACGGCGGGTCAGGCTGCGGACAACGGGGATAAACATGCCGACCAGCCCGACATCGCTGATGAAGGCGGAGGGCAGGGCTGACACGGCCATGAGCACGACTGACAGGCGGCGTTCGTGGGCCCCGCCAATCCGCTTGACAAAATTGGCGAGGCCATCGGTCACTCCTGACGCCACCAGGCCTTCACCTAAAGCCAGCATGCCCGCAATCAGAATGGCTGCCTCCGAGGAAAAACCGAGGAAGAGACGGGACGTGGGGACGACGCCCGTGAGTCCTAAACCCAGCAAGACGAGCAGGCCAATCAGGTCGATTCGCACCCGGTTTGACGCCAAGAGGACCATCGCCATTGCAAAGATGCCCAGTACGATCTCCGTTTGCATTCAACCGCTCCTTATCCCTTTTGTCCCTGTTCTATCTCAAAGGCGCACTCCACTATGATACCGTACTGGACCTGAGGAGGTGCCTGCAGGATGCGGATTAAGTCTCTCTCATTACGGTGAGAGACCGCAATGACTTTGCGGTCTACACTTGGCGCCATCATAAATCACTGTGGTCTGTACTTTAGACATTGAGAACGAACAGCCCACGATGCGGCTAATTGTCAAGCAGGTGGAGTAACGGTGCAGGATTACCAGCTATTCGAGGAAGCAGGGCGGGAGGTAGCGATCAGGTTGGCAGGTCGCTGCAGAGGCTTTGGATATCTATCCGGGAATAGGGCCGCAAACGCAAAACGCTGGATTCTGATTGACGCGCGCTTGGCTGTCGACACCATGGAAAACAAGGTGAAGTGCAACAGACCACAGAACGCTTCTGTTCGCACTGTCTCCCAGTTCCAAAATACAGACGCTAGTCACGAAGATTCCGATGCAGCACGGGCGTGTCAGCGCATTAACCGATGCGGGACATGCCAGTAGTCGAGCGGGGATCCAAAGCATCTCTCAGAGCATCTCCAACAAAATTTAGGGCGACGACAGCAAGGGTAATCGCAAAGCCTGGAGCTAATATCAGCACAGGGTGGCTCACGATGTAGTTCTCGGCCGCGTCCAGCATATTTCCCCATGAGGGGATAGACGGCTGCAGACCGAACCCTAGGAAGTCGAGAGAGGCTTCGGCCAGCATGGCGCTGCCAACTCCGAAAGTCGCTGATACCCACACAGGGGCCATGGCACTTGGCAGAATGTGGCGAAAAATAATGCGCAGCGGCCCGGCTCCCTGGGCGCGAGAGGCTTCCACATAGTCGAGATTTTTTAGGGAGAGCACCTGGGCCCGAACAATGCGGGAGAGGCCTGTCCACCCAAAAAGTCCTAGGTAGAGGACCATCAGCCAAACTGAGGCGTGTGATCCGGTGAAGTTGAGGACGATAAGCAAAAGAAAAATAACGGGAAAAGACATGACTAAATCGACAAATCGCATCATCAGGCGGTCATAGATGCCGCCGAGATAGGCAGACACGGCTCCCCAGATGACACCAATGGTGGTGGCGATGATGGTGGAGCCAAATCCGACAAGAAAGGAAATGCGGCCGCCATACATTAAACGCGAAAGAGCATCGCGGCCCAGGTCGTCCGTTCCGAGAGGATGGGCGGAACTGGGTGGAAGCAGCGTCTGGGCAAGATTGGGAGCAGTAGGGCTGTAGGATGTCAACAATGGCGCAAAGAGGGAAATCAAGATCATGATGGCCAAAATGCCGAGCCCTACCATCGCTAGGCGGTGATGGCGGAACCGCCGCCAGAAATGGCTGCTGCTGCGCGGTTCCTGGAGGGTTTCAAAGGCCTCTTGAGTCGCAATCTGAGTAGTAATGGCCATGGCAATCTCCTTGTTTAACGGTATTGGATGCGGGGATCCAGAAATCCATAAGCGAGGTCGGCGAGAAGATTGCCGAAAATCAGCAGGGCAGCGCTTATGACGAGAATCGCCATCTGCACAGGATAGTCGCGGTCATTCAGAGAACTGAGAAACAGCCGCCCCATTCCTGGCCATGAGAAGATTTCCTCAGTAATGACCGCTCCCCCGAAGAAAGACGGGAGATCCATGCCAATGATGGTCACAATCGGCAGCAGGGCATTTTTGAAGGCATGCTTCCAGATGACACGGCGCTGCGAAAGGCCTTTGGCCTCGGCGGTGCGGATATAGTCCTGCCGGATGACTTCAAGAAGACCAGAACGCATGAATCGGCTCCACCCAGCCAGACTGCCCAGACCCAAAACCAAGGTGGGCAGGATCAAGTGGCGCAGCAACTCCAGAATCGATGGGGGAGCGAAGTTGGAATACATCCCTGCGACTGGCAGCCACCCTAGTTTGACGGCAAATATGATTTGGAGCAGCAAGCCGAAGAAGAACGATGGCATCGCCCATAGAAAAAAGGAGAGAAACGAGAAAGAGTAATCGAACGGGGTGTATTGCCGTACCGCGGAGTACACGCCGAGAGGAATGCCCAAAGCTAGGGCGACGGTAAAAGCGGCGGACATAAGGATCAGGGTGTTGGGCAATCTCTCCCCAATCAACTGAATCACTGGCTGACCGGTAAAGTAGCTATACCCCCAATTCCCGTGCAGCAAAGCCCAGAGCCAGCGAAAATAGCGTACATACCACGGTTGATTCAACCCCAATTGGCGGGCCAAAATGGCTAACTGGGACTGTGTCACATGAGGATTGTGCAAATAGATGGCTAACGGGCCGCCAGGTGCTAGATTCATGATAAAGTAGGTTGCCACTGTCACCAGAAATAACAGCGGAATGGCCTCCAGCACTCGTTGGATAATATAGCGCCCCATTGGTGTTCCCCCTTTAGCGGAGGGGAGGTAGTTTAGGCCCCTCCGCTGCGTGTGGT
>JAKAAS010000168.1 GCA_021802225.1 Bacillota bacterium | reverse complement strand
AAGTGGAGGTGCTCTATCAAGGCTTTCTGCAAAAACTTCCGGATGCACTCCGCGACCGGATCGACGGCCTCCAGAAGTCAAGCCCCGATCAAAAAGCCCGCAAAGCGGCATAACTCGAGGCAAAAGGTTTTGTTTTTACGTGAGAAAGTTGAATATATTATTGAGATAAATGTCAATTAGCAGTTGATTATTACCTTCACGTGCCATATAATAACTCTAGTTTCATATAATAACCATAGAAATTCCGACGCCACGAAAGTTAGGAATCTACGCCACGAACTGTGTGGAGGAGGTTTAGGACGACCACGCCTATGCCAAAATAATCCATCAATTCTAGAAAGAGGTGCTTAATGATGAATCAGTTTGATCTGACAGACCAAGTGGCAGTTATAACAGGAGCGTCAATCGGAGGGTTAGGATTTCATTCTGCAATGGCTTTGGCTGAACACGGATGCGATGTGTTTTTAATGGATGTGGAAAGTCGGGTTGATGACCTTAAGGAAGCTCAAAAAGCTATACATACCATTGGTCGTCGAGCCGAAATAGCCTTTGCTGATATTACTAATTCCGAGGCGATTGACAAATCCATATCTCATGCGATGGGACACTATGGGAAAATCGACATCCTTGTTCATCATGCCGGAGTAATGTTACGAAAAGATGCGTTCGATACTAGCCCCGAAGAATGGAGGCGCATCGTTGACATCAATCTTACTGGCACGTGGCTGATAGACCGCAGGGTCGCTCAAGAAATGGTTCCGCAGCATAAGGGGAAAATTATTAACACGTCAACTCTATATACGAATATTGTCGGACCTCTGGCGGAATCGGCCTATTATGCTTCTAAAGCCGGCGTGGCTAATCTAACCCGCGGTTTGGCCTTGGAGTGGGGCCCTTTGGGGGTTAACGTAAACTGCTTGGCTCCGGGCGTGTTTTATCCCACTAAAATGACTGCCCCTTTGGCAACCCAACCGGAGCGACTAGAGTGGATGGCCAATCGCACCTTCGTTAAAAGGCTGGGCAATCCCGAAACTGACTTAAGAGGCGTAGTGGTATTTCTCGCATCTTCTGCATCGGACTACGTCACCGGTCAAGTCATATTTGCCGACGGAGGGTGGACCGCATGGTAAGTGGTTCCAAACTCATCTTACACGGGAGGGTGTCATGACACAAATTAAGTGGATAGCACATGCAACGTTTGAAATTCTTACGGAAGACCACGTGACGCTGATCATCGATCCATGGTATTCCGATAGTCCCGTCACCCATGCAGAACCTCCAAAACACGTCGATTTTGTTTTAGTCACTCATGACCACTGGGATCATGTTAAGGATGTGTCTCGTATCGCCAAATTAGGAGCTAAAGTTATGATGCAGCCAGAAACCGGCGCGCGATTTATTGCTGAGGAAGGCATCAATGAGAGCCAAATTCTTCGTATGAATGTGGGTGGAACAGCTCATTTGGCGGATGGGTTGGCGGTGACCATGATTCCAGCAATTCATTCGTCTCGAACGGGATTAGCTGTCGGTTATATCCTTCACACAGGGAACACAACCATCGCTCACCTTGGAGATACTGCGCTATTTCAAGATTTACACAATTATGGCTTATTATATCCCGTGGATATTGCTCTGGTACCTATTGGAGGATATTTTACTATGGACAACAAAATGGCCGCTAAGGCGGTGGGGTTGCTTGAGCCTAAAATTGCTGTTCCGATGCACTATGGAACCTTTCCGCTTTTGACGCAATCTCCCGATGCATTTGCTCAACTAGTCGAAGATGAAAACCCTGGAATTGATGTGTGGACGCCATCACCTGGTGAATCACGCGCATTTTAGAGGCGGCATTAATCTAAAAACAGCCTTCGGCATCTGTCTTCCAGCAAGAGCCTAGTCTGAAATAACCTTGCTACGATTATCGGACATTTTGTGGGATCGCAAATCTCTCAAAGGAGCTTAAACATGAAAAAAAATACACGCCATTTAGTGATTATGGGATGTGGCATTGCTGGGCTTTCTGCAGCACTCTCGGTTGTCGAAACCCTTATTGAAGAGGGACAAGAGGATGTTCAGGTCACCATTCTCGAACGCGCCGACAAAGGCATGCGCGGCGGGAGCTCCCGTTGGACTGGTGCTTATTTGCGCGTAACCGATGAATCTTCTGTATACGACGGGTTTATCGATGATATGGTGCGGTTCTCGGGGGGATATAGTGACCAAGAGATCATTAAACGATTGGCCGACGACACACCTGACACTCTCGCTTGGTTAAAACGCCAAGGTATAGCATTTGAAAATCTATCAACGATTTTTCTTACGGCCAGACATCCCCGATTGCTGCCAGTGGGGGGTGGGAAAGCTGTAGTGGAGACCCTTGCCGCCAAATTGGAGTCGTATGGTGTTTCCATCCAATACAATACCGTTGCGCAACGCCTTATCCTGCGTGAAGGCACGGTTCTTGGGGTAGAAGTGCGTCGTCATGGAAAGACCTATATCATAGATGCCCACGCCGTGATATTAGCTTCTGGAGGGTTTGAAGGGAATCCGGAAATGCTGTCGCGGTATATTGGCCAACATGCCTATAGTCTCCACAATATTTCTCCGGGAGGGGTCTTTAACAAAGGAGAGGGTATAGAAATGGCACTTTCTGCAGGAGCAAAGTCGTCTGGTGATTTTTCATCATTTCATGCCGAACCTATCGATCCTCGCAGTCGAATGCCTGAAGCCGTGGTAATGCTGTTCCCTTACGGTGTGGTCGTCAATAAGGTCGGGCAACGCTTTATTGATGAAGGAAAAGACACTATAGATGAAATCTATGAGCAAGTAAGTCGGATGATTCTTGGGCAACCTGAGCAAATTGCTTATTGCATTTGTGATCAACGCATATACGATATTGAAAATTATCATCGGGCTCTAGGAACAGACCAGGAACCCTTTATGGCGTCGTCCATTGCAGAACTCGCCGAAAAACTTCAAGTACCCGTGGACAGTCTCACGGAAACAATCGCAAATTTCAATGATGCTACTCGAGCAAACACTTTAAAGGATTTTGTCCCTGATAAAAAGGATGGTCTCCATACTCTTGGGTTGACTATTCCTAAATCGAACTGGGCCTTCCCGCTTGATCGCCCTCCATATTTAGCGTGGCCCCTAATTTGTTCGATTGTATTTACGTTTGGCGGCGTGGCTATTAATACGGAGGCGCAGATAATCGATCGCGACGAGTATCCAGTATCGGGACTCTATGCGGCTGGGGAAATCACTGGACTCTACTACGGCAAATATCCGGGTGCTACATCCTTCCTGCGGGGAGCGGTTTTTGGGCGCATTGCAGGAAAGAATGCAGCCAGGTTTGTGATGGCCGAATCTTAGAAAAACTAAGGGAGGTACGACTTATGGGGAAACAATATTTGTACCAATCGCCACAGATGGGCTCTGCTCAATACGCCGCATTCTTCGGGGCTCTAATTGGTTGGATTTTCGACTACTATGAGGTATTTCTTCTATCCTTTCTCATTATTCTCGTTGGGAAAACATTTCACCTTTCGGCAGCCCAGGAAGCAGTGGCATTTTCTGTACAATTAGGATTTTTGGCACTTGGGGGCATTGTCTTCGGTGTGTTGGGGGATAAACTCGGTAGACGCCGTATGTTGATTTATACTGTTGTCATTTATGGGGTAGGTACACTGGCACGTGCAGTGGCATTTGACTATAGCTGGTTGTTAATTTGGACAGCAGTGGCGGGATTTGGCATTGGTGGCGAATACGGCGTTGGTCAGGCCCTTGTGAGCGAGGTGGTGCCACCTGCTCAGCGAGGGTTTTGGAGCGGGTTGCTCTACGGTGGCATTTTTATTGGAATTATGCTAGGTGCCTTGATTGGTGGGTATGTTGCCCCTGCTATTGGCTGGCGATTGACCTTTGCATTGTCGGCCATTCCCGCATTTATTGCCGCCTATATTCGTCTGAAAACGCCGGAATCGGACGTGTGGAAGAATCGAATTAACCAGGGTCAACAACAGTTTCATATCCTCGCGACTCGTAAGTTTTGGAAACCATTTCTGTTGTGTTTAGTAGCGGCTATTCTTCAGTTTTTTGCCTATTACGGTATTACTGAATTCTTACCGACTTATCTCGTATCGCAGCACTTTTCGATGGGGGCCTCCGCGTGGTGGCTATTCTTTACCGGATTTGCCGGCTTGGTAGGATCGATTGTCGGGGCCATCACGGCAGACCGTTGGGGACGGCGTATTACCTTATCTTACCTCGGTTTTAGCGCAGCCATCGGAGGATTTATTCTTTTTTTAGTCTGGCATTCAATGCTGAGGAGTCCGTGGATCCTTGTTCCGTTTTTCGTTTTGTTTTTCGGTTCAAATGGGGCCACCGTATTTGGATCTTTGTTTAGTGAGTTATTTCCAGTAGATATTCGAAGTACAGGAGTCTCGTGGGCGTTACAGATAGGACGAGGCCTTGCTTTTATTCCGCCACTGATTACCGCAGCTATTTTTCCTGTTTATGGTTATGCTCCCATCATACTCATTGGTGCTGCGGAATTTGCTGCTCTTGGCCTATGGGCATGGGTGTTTCCTGAAACCCGGCACATGGTTTTAGACGAAGATGTAACGTCCGGAACGGATGCCAGTGCGTGAGGTTGCAAGGGAGATGGTGTTTGACAGTTTTTCTCTCAAGAACTAATTGAGGTGGATACCTAACTGAGGAGCGCTAATTAATGAAGATACTTGTCACACTTAAGTGGATACCCAATCCCGAATTACCCACTTCATTCTTTGAAAGTTGTGACGGCCAAGCACGAGTGGCAGATAACGTAGGCCGTGTCGTAGGTCCTTTTGATAAAGCAGCACTTGAGTTGGCCTTGAAGTTACGAGACCAAGATTTATCGGCTGAAATTATTTGTATGACTATGGGCCCGTCTTCGAGTGACGAAGCCTTACGATTCGCAATGGGTTATGGAATCGAGCAGGTGTTTCGGATTGATGCTCCAGATTTGGGGCCCGACAGTATGCTGACTGGCCAAATGTTGACTATGGCCATTGAAGCTTTAGAAGAACCACCGGCCATTATCATTCTGGGAGAACAGTCGGGTGATTGGGATCAAGGAATAGTCGGCAGCATCATTGCGGAAAAGCTGCAAATTCCATATCTTTCGAGGGTAGTTGAAATGAAATCGATAAACAACGCGGTTGTAGTGCGCCAACTAGCACAGAACAATGAAGTAACCCTGAAAGCCGAACGTCCCGTTCTGATCACGGCAACCTTGCATCCCAATACGGTCCTGCGTTTCCCTAGCTTAAAAAATGTTATCGTCGCGAAACGACGCATTCCTCAAGTTTTACCACTAGAAGTGCCTAGAAGCACCATTCATATTCTCAAGTTGACGCACATTCCACCTGCTCCCGTGAGTGTTGAGTGGGTTACT
>JAKAAS010000167.1 GCA_021802225.1 Bacillota bacterium | reverse complement strand
TGTGAGCGATAATCAGGATACCCGACCGTCCCGGCCTCAATGGCTTCAACAGCGCCAATTTTAAGCCAAGAACTTCTTGCGGTGAAAGTTCCCCCCCCCCGCCGAGTTCGCCGGCCAGACAAAACCCCTCCGGCGCCCGCCTCTGATTTTTGCGGTCGGGGCCTTGCTTGGGTACTTACCCGGCTTCACGACCGTTTGCCGGGTCCGCGGTACGCCACTGCTTGTCAAAACTCCCGAATCTGGTCTTGGGTGTAATAGCGGCGATCTGTCACGGTGCGGCCCGCCCGCTTTCAAGCATCCTTCCCGGTCCCACCACTGGACGGTCTTGACTTGGACATTCAACCATTGGGCGATTTCGGAAACCGTTGTTCGTATCACTATTGCGCATCATTATGCATCTTATCTGGCCATATAGTAACCCCATGTCGCCATGGGGGACGGACCTTCCCCACCACAGTCCTACACTGAGGCCGGCGGAACAATCACAGGATCTTCAGCCACCTGCCTATAAGACTGGAGCGCGACGCTCTTGGTTTCCGGCAAGGTGGCTTGGCTGATAATCGTTCCGACTAGCGCCATTGCCCCAAAAAACAGAAGACCCGCGCCCGGTCCCCATACCGCCGCGAGAAAACTGTATCCCGCAATACCGATGATACCGCCCACACGGCCACTCGCCTCCGCTATGGCCTGCGAACTTGCCCTAACGCTAGTCGTCACCCGTTCCGCCGTGGTTATTACCGTCGTCTTGTCTGGCCCCCATGCCCCGAAAGCATAGGCGATAACCAAGAGAATCCACGCTGCAGTCGTCCAGGCGGGATGGCTTCTTAAAGGCGATGGACCCCAAAGCAGCAACGCTCCCAATAAAAGAAGCCCGAGAGCCCTTCCCCAAAAACCCCACACTTGAAGCGGGCGCCGGCCCCACCGGTCAATCAACATTACCGTGAACAGCGCGGCCGGGATAGTCACCGCCTTGACCAGTACACTGTGCCATGCCGCACCGGCCACCGTCGTCCCAAACACGGTCACCAGCATTAACGGCAAAAACATGGTCAATCCCTGGTCGCTGACTTGGTAGCTTAGCCATGTTACCGAGGACAGCACCACAGTCTTCCGGTAATGCGGCGACCTAAGGATGCCTTTAACGTCCCGCCAAGAAGTCGCGCGGTGTGCCTGCCATTCCGCCGATTCCGGAATGGATCTCCTAAACCACAAAATGGGCAAGACGAGCAGGGCGCCCAGGGCCAGGGGAATGCGCCAGCCACCACGATACTGCAGGGCGATAGCTCCAGCCCCATAAGCGGCCAGCATGCCAAAATTTGCCGCCCACATCGCCCAAGCCATCACCCGTCCACGGTGCGCTGAATCCACGTACTCGACGAGGTAAGGGAACACTACAGCAAAATCAGCTCCAACGCCCAGTCCAACGATTACCCGCGCCCCTATCAGCCATGCCAGGTTTGGGCTCAATGCACTGAGCAAGGCAGCCAGCCCGTAGGCAATAAAATCCAAAAGTAAAATCATGCGGCGCCCAAACCGGTCCGCCAGAGGTCCAGCCAGAAGGCTGCCCAGGATCATTCCGATAAACGTAGACGACCCCAAGAGGGCCACAGCACCTGTGGAGATATGCCAAACCCTCACCACTTGAGGCAGCGCCACCGAAATTGCAGCCACATCATAGGTTCCAATGAATATGCCAGCCCCGACAGCCAAGACCACACGCCGTGTGTTCACCCCGGCCTTCCCCCCATTCAACGATATTGGAGCTATTATAATTGATAATGGCTTTCATTATCAATAAATTAATCAAAATATTTAGGCTGTCTTGTCGTGAACTTACATGATATCCAAGCAATATGCTTCTCAAAACTCTTTTCCTAAGCATATATCCCTATTGCTCCCGTATTCCTCCCGTCTCCGTTAAAGCCAGCCACTTCTGCAAACGCGCACAGTCCACCAAAGCCTCTACGCGGCCTTCCGGGCTGTTCCCCACCGCCAAAGACCACGGTTCTCCCAATCCGTTCAAAACCGCCATGGCCCCTTGAAAATCCTGCCGCACCGTCCAGTCGTTAGTCGTAATCACCGTACTTATGTCGGCGGCCCGTGCAGCCAGCAATCCAATCTGAGAATCCTCCACAGCCACGGCTTCGTCGGGATTCACCGCCAGGCGCCGAAGCGCCATGCAATAGACCTCAGGGTCGGGTTTCTTCGCCGCCGCATCTCCTCCCGCGCACACGGTGTCGATCCAATTGGGCCAGGTTTGACCAAAACCTGTAACGAGCAACTCGTGGACATTCGCGGCTTGTGTTGTTGTCGCAATCCCGACCTTCAGCCCGCTCCCGACCGCCTCCCGGATCAGCCGGACAACGCCAGCCCGCCAAGGTATTTGTCCTTGGCGGACCCGCTCTGCGAACAGATCGGTCTTGCGGCGGTGCAACTGGGAGATCAAAGACAGGTCAAGGTCTGGCACGTCCGGGCGCTCCTCAATAAAATGCTTGATACGCCGTTCTCCCCCGGCAACACCCAATAGAACCCGGTAGGTTTCAACATCCCACCGAAAAGGCAGTCCAGCCTCTTTGAACGTTTCGTTGAACGCCCAAAGGTGGCCCCGCAATTCGGTATCGGCCATTGTACCATCCACGTCAAAGATGAGCGCTTTCAACGCCACTTACCGGACCCCTTGAATGTGGCCCGATTCATCCACCCGAACACGGTAGGCCGCCGGTTCTTTAGGCAATCCGGGCATGCGGATCATGTCACCGGCCAGAGGTACGATATATCCAGCTCCTCGGGCAATATCAATGTCCCGAATGGACACGGTAAAGCCCTCGGGACGACCAAGGCGCTTGGGATTGTCGCTAAGGGAGTACTGGGTTTTGGCAATGCAGACCTTTAAATCGCTTTCCCCCCATTTCTGCAATTTTTTAAGCGTGCGCTCTGCACTGGCACTGTATTCGACCCGGCTGCCCCCGTAAATTTTGGTGACAATCCGCTCAATTTTCTTATGCAAGGATAACTCATCCTCATATAGGGGCTGGAACGCCGCGGGCTGGCTTTCCAGTTCTTTGGCCACAAGCCGCGCTAAATCTTGGCCCCCCGCTCCCCCCTGACCAAATACATCGGCCGGAGCTGCAGAGATTCCCCTCGCGCCGAGGTCATGCACCAGCCACTGAATTTCTTCTTCCGTGTCGGTCCCAAACCGGTTGATGGCGACGACCACGGGCAGTCCAAATGACCCAAGATTTTCGATATGTTTGAGCAAATTCGCCATTCCCTGCTGGAGGGCCCCAAGATTCGGTTCAGCCATGTGGGCCAGATCTTGCCCGCCGTGATAGCGTAGAGCCCGCAAGGTGACCACTACCACCGCCAGAGACGGTTCGAGGTGCGCCAGGGGGGCCTTGATATCCAAGAACTTTTCCGCTCCAAGGTCCGCGCCGAATCCTGCCTCCGTGATTACGACGTCTGACATGCGCAGTCCTGCTTCCGTTGCCACAATGCTGTTGCAGCCGTGGGCAATGTTGGCAAACGGTCCCCCGTGCATTATCACCGGCGTGTGTTCCGACGTCTGCACCAGATTCGGCATCATCGCGTCCTTCAGCAGGGCTGTCATCGCATCTTCGGCGCCAATATCCGCCGCCGTCACCATCTCTGCTCCCTCACTAGCGATGACCATCCGTCCCAGGCGCCGTTTCAAATCCTTCAAATTTTGCGCAAGAGTGAGGACCGCCATGACCTCTGAGGCGGCCGTGATATCAAACCCGGTCTCGCGTGGAACCCCTTGGGCAGGGCCTCCCAGCCCAATGACCACATGGCGCAGCGCGCGGTCATTGACATCCAGCACGCGCTTCCATAAAATGCGCCGGGGATCAGCATGCAAGCGGCTTCCGTGAAACAGCTCGTTATCGATTAAAGCTGCTAATAGATTATGCGCCGCCGTAATCGCGTGAAAATCTCCAGTGAAGTGCAGGTTGATTTCTGTGGAAGGCTCAGCCTGGGATGCCCCGCCCCCAGTCGCTCCTCCTTTCATGCCAAATGTCGGTCCCATCGACGGTTCACGCAAGACGGCCGTAGCTGCAATTCCCAGACGCCGCATAGCCTGTGACAATCCAATCGACATCGTCGTCTTTCCCTCTCCGGGCGGGGTGGGATTGATAGAGGTCATCAGCACCAGCTTGGCTCGGCGTGGCCTCTGATAAATAATATCCAAAGGAATCTTTGCTTTATCCGTGCTAATCTGAATAATATCTGATGGCAAAAGGTCAAGTTGCTGAGCAATCTCCCCAATGGGCCGTAGCGCTTGCTGGGACATGTGGTCGCCTCCGGTAGACTTTTCTTGTTTTGTGAATCGTAACCTTATCTATCCACTATAACCCACGGTCCAGAGAGTTTCCCTTGTTGTTTCTGTTTTGGGTCTTGCGCGAAAACGGGAATAATACAAATGGATATGGACCATAGAAGATGAGACACTGTTCTTAGGTGCAGAGCGAGAGGTGGATAAGGATGACATCATGGCTGTGGCCATCTATTCTGATCGCGGCTATTCTCAACACTATAATCCATGAAAGCGCACACATCCTGTTGGCTCAGCATCTCGGAGGCCGTTGGCGCGGCCTGCGCTGGCACCATGGCCGTCTATCGTCCGCTATCGATATGGCCGGCCTTTCCCTGTCGGCGCACCGGCGGGTAGCCCTTGTCGGCGTTGCAGCCGATCTATTTTTAGCCTCCCTGGCTGGGCTGCTGCTCGCTCAATTCCACACCGCGTGGGCCGAAGGGCCTTTTATATGGGCGAGCGCCAGCGTCTTGGTGAATGGGTGTCCCCTTATCCCCCATTCCGATGGATGGCAGGTTATTTTTGGAGCAAGGCATTTCGCCAATCCCAGGGGTTAGCCCCATCCTCGGGAATCAGTTGGTCTTGGATCGGCTCATGAGAAAAATAATGCTGGACATTGCGCAACGCGCTCGCGGCCATTCTTTCCAGAGACTGTGTCGTCATCCCTGCAATGTGAGGCGAGAACAGTACACGGCGCCGAATCTCCAGAGGAAGATTACGTAAAGGGCTGCTGGCATCGAGCGGCTCAGATTCAAAAACGTCCAGAGCTGCACCGTAAATAGCCCGCCTCATCAGTACATCCGCCAGTGCGTGCTCGTCTACGACTGCTCCGCGGCCCACATTGATCAGCACCGCCGAAGGCTTCATCTGTGATAGCACCTCCGGCCCAGCCAAATGGTAGGTAGCCTCCGTCAGCGGCACGGCCAGTACCACAATGTCCGACATCCCCCACAGGGCCCCTGCTGACACGTAACGGATTGCCGTCTCTTTCTCCCATGCAAGATTGCGGTGGCGCTGGTGATAGACCATGTGCAAATCAAACGCTTTCCCGAATGCAGCAAGGCGTTGCCCAATCGAACCCAGCCCATAAATACCCAAACTAAGCCCGCTTAAGTCACGGATGGACACTT
>JAKAAS010000166.1 GCA_021802225.1 Bacillota bacterium | reverse complement strand
GGCTACTGCGTGCACATGTTCAGAATGTGATCTCGTGAAGTATCCTAGGGGCCGGTCAATTGTCACGGTGCCGACAGCACATTGTCGGGCAGGACTCCATCGCAACGGGATAATCAGGATGATGGGGTCATCCACATGGCCCGAAGAGTCCCCCGCCTCGTCCTGAACCTGATAGGAATAGCTGGCCCACGCTATCTCCGCGGGAGGATTCTCTTGGGAGGACAGGAGTTGCACAAAACACTCTTCGGCAGGCGAAAACGTCTCAATGCGCTCTAATGTGCCCACAGTATTGCGGAACTGGTAACGGTACGAAGACGCGGACGGGCCTGCGGCCGCTAATCTGACAGGAATGAGCGTGGACACGGCTGGGCACAAGGCGTCCTCCCAAACGGCTTTCAACTGAAGATGATAGCGGCCCGCCGCGACGCCGCGAAATAGGAGATGTCCCCGAGGACTCACGGTCGCCGTGTGAGGGCTGGCAGGGGCATCGTCGGCGACCAGCCGGACTTGGTACCCGGCAAAAGCCGGGGGGGGGAAAAATTGCACTTCAATGACCAATCCCGGCGGGGACTCTGGGAGCAGTGTATTGACCATCACCCCGGTCCGTGTTCCCCAGCGGTGCGTGCCGCGGTCCGTCGACCACGATGCGGCGAGAAGCGTGGTCAGTTCTTCCATCAAAAACGGTATCCCCTCAGGTGTGACGGCGGTATTCTTATGCAACAGCATCGACATCATTCCTTTCGTTTACGGTCGGTTTGTTGAGCGGTAGGCATGCACAGGGCGTTGACTGGGCGGCGCGCTGCACCGCGGGCATTGGGGCTGCATTTTCCGGGTCATGCTGCGCAGAAATTTGATCGCCCCTGGGCGGACATCCCCCAACCTCCTCGCTCTCGGGATGCGGCGGATCTGGTCTTTTTCTGCGTCGGTCAGGAGCGGAGAGTTCAGCATGTCGGTTAGCGTGGGCACTGGTGCCGCCGAAAAGAAATTGGAGCAGGCCTCATTGGAGCATTTGGCGAAAACCTCCTCCAGCCACTGGATTCCCTGGATCGCAAGCTCTTCGGCGTAGAATTGTGAGGCATTGATGGCGGGGTGCCGATTCCATTCGCGTTGCGCGTCCAGGGAGAGGCATGTGGCACGCGGCGTAATATAGGGTTGGGTCGACTGCCGATCGCGGGTGAGGTCAAAGGGCGCGGCACATTGGGGGCATATGCCCTCATGCCGTGTTCCGCCACACGGCATTCCTTCCGCAGTCTTGTCGCAAATCTGGATAAGCGCGGGGATCACGGTATAGTCTGCCACACAAAATTCCAACCAGATCAGCCCCACTTGAAAGGCTTTGATCTGAAACGCTCGCCCAGCTATCCACGGCGCCCCCGTGATGCTTTGGGTGAGGAAGTCTCGCAACGTTTCTTGGTCGGCATTCCAGTTCCGCAGCGTGTGCGTCCGGACGCAACAGCTGCATTGGCGGTGACCGTTGGCCCGGTGATCATCGGCAGGAGACTGATCCTGACGAAGATGGTCGCTGCAGTCGCACGAGGCGACCGACCGGTCACGCGCGACGCGTTGGCCGCATTCCGGACATTGGGTCCGGTGATGCCCGCACTGACACGAGCTAAGTAATGTCCCCACGATTCGCAGTTCATTACCCATTCCCGTTTCCTCAAGTATGTTCGCGGGAATGCCCCTTACCTGGGGCAGAAAGCCCTGCATGATTTCATGCGCCAGACGGATGAGGACCCGGGTGGCGTCTTCACTGACCACCGTATTTAAGGGGAAGAGAAGTTGCCCTGCCGCGAATTCCATACCGCCAGACCCTCCGCCGAATTTACGAGCCGCCTGCATCGCGGCTTGTAAATTGTTCCAGAGTCTCCACCCCTCTGTTGGGGATAGATCCCACGCGCAGAGCTGCACGCCGATCGCGACGCCGGCCTCCCACGTGCCGTTGAGCACCTCGCCAGGCGCACAAAGACGTTGGGCCCATTCCTCGCGATGGGCCCAAATTTGACTCACGCGAAAATCCGCATTGGGCCGTGCATCGTCCCCCTGTCGCACCGACCGGGTACGAGTGGCGAGATCTTTTTCTAGCTCTTTTTCTATCATGGTCCGCAGCGAGCGCCACCATTCCTCCGGTGCGTGTTCCACGTGCCACCTCCTTCTAGGAAGCGGTCCAGGAATTTCGCCATCGAATTTCCTGGACCGCGAATGTGTGATTAATTTCGCGCGATTGGCAATTCCGAGAAAATGCCGGGGGGCACGTTGACAAATCCCGACCCATTGACAATACCGAAACTCGAGTATAGTCTTGCAGACGGAATGTAGTACAGAATGCCATTCTGCCAGGAATATTCCTGGCCGGTGACTTCATTGCGGAGAAAGGAACCGTTGATCGGATCCGCCGTGGGAATTTCTTGACGGACCCCGGCAGGCACGCTCACCGCCCCCGCTCCTTGCGCTCCGACGCCGAAAAGGGTGTACTCTGCGGGGCTCGGAATGTGAAACGCTGCACCCGCAAAGACGATGGATTCCGCACCGGTCTCAGGATTGCGCATAAAAAACCCATTGGGCGGTACGGTGGGGAGAGTGCCAAAGACTGTGTCGGGCTCATTCACATAACTCGTCGGGTTAAATACCCCAAAATCGTCATAAATACTGGCTGCTGGCCCCGGAATGGCAAACTGGGTATCGTCATAGACTAGTGCTTCCTCCCCAGTGTTCTCATTGCGAATAAACGCCCCGTTGGCCCAGCCCGTGGGATACGCAAAAATCGGAGGCACAGGAACGGGATTGCTAGGAAACACTACCCCTGGATTCGGGGCCGGTGATGCTGATCCGGTAAAGCTCAACGCAGGGGATTGCGCGGTAAGTTGCGTGCCATTGTCAAAATCAAAGGTCAAGTAGACCTGCGATCCCGCTTCCTGACCCGTGGTCGGCAAGTAGCCTTTGCGATTGAAGATGGGGTTGGTGAATTGTGGCTGGGAACTGGGTGCTATCTGATTCCATGTTTGGCTCCACCCGTGTAGCCCGCTCGGCCAATTCAGGAGGGTCCAACTGACTTCTCCCGGGTTCGTCATATTCCACCTAATCCCCGGGAGGACAGGCGTGATGGATGTGTCCGATGGCAGCCAGCTGTTCCCCTGTGGGAAGGCCCAGCCGATATACGGAGCATCAGCGGACGTGCCAAACGGCGGGCTCCCATTAAAAACATGGTGGGATTCGACCCACGCCAAGGGCCCATACATTTGGGTGGGCCACCCTGCCGAAATATAAGTGGGATCCGGAACGGTGCCAGGTTCGGTTAAGATACCGACATGCCCTTCAAAGGTGTTGGCTCCACTGGGACCAAAAAAGACCAATGCCCCCATTGGAGCTTGAGCCAGCGAGGAGAGTTTTTGGTGGAGTGCGCCGCGTGATTTCAACCAGAGGGCAAAATCGTTCGCGGTAAACGGCCCAACCTGGGCCAATCCCAATTGATTGAACGTGGGCCATTGATTCGGCAGGTTCCCGGCACCGCCCGGCCAGGATCCATTGCCCCAGGCGTCATAGGCGAACGCCAGGCACATCCCTGTATATGCAGGATTATACCCCAACTGACTGTTCGCCCAATCCGCGGCGTCCAGTCCGGAAGAAGCGGCGAAAACTGGCGCAGACGCAACCATTGACCCGATCCCTACACTTACACAGGCCGCCACAGTCAATCCCCTGATGATAGTCGTGTTCATCATTTCATTGCTCCCCCTCTCACAACGCATCTAGGGAGGCGAGTTTCTGTCTGTGAGCTGTTGAGTCTGGAACCTCAGGCGCACCGGCAGCGAAGCAGTCACGGACTGCGTGCGATCTTCATGCATCCCCGTCACCGCCATGGCCAGACGATGCCCCGGAACACATCTTGATCTCGCGCTAAGCACAGTATAGGGGTACAGCCGACATACGTGTAGAAATAGGCCACAAGATGGCAATAATCGGCACCTAAAGGGAATCGATCGCAGATGCCCGCTTTGGCCCTTTGACCAAGTCTTTTGCAGACAGGATAGCGCGGCATTATCCGTGACGATAGCAAACCACAACGGGGGCCGATCGCGACTCGCGGGACCTAATAAAAAGCGTCAGCAGATGTCCTGTGGACCCTTTCACGCATAAAACGGTAACAAATGCCAGACTATGGCCTATTTCTACACGTATTGTCGGCTGTACCCCCACAAAGAGCTTGAACCCCCTGGCCGAGGCGTTGACGCCCAGGGCATGACGACCCTATCCCGCTTATTAACTGAACCGGCCCCATTCGATGCAGGCGAGCCGCTTGCGGTTTCAGTATATTGCCCACCAGGCCTAAGCCTTTCAGGGTCGAGGGCAGCCCGTGATTTCGGTCGACGTCCAAAAACGGAGTTGGTGGACCCCTGCCAGACCGCAGGTCCAGCATACCTCCCCAATTGCGGTCAATGCCCATGCCTTTCCCGACCGAGTGGTGGGAAAGGCTATTCGCTATGGAGTCTACAATCCGGTCCAAAACATTGGCCGCGTCACTGTGGGGACCGATCATGACAGGGCGAAATTTTCCGTGGTCAGCGGCGACGGTTAGTTCAACTGCAAGGGGCGGAGATGCATCACGATTTGACGCTAATACTGGCGTGGATATATGTCATGGCTTCGGGCTCTGCGGTATACTGCCCGGCGCTCTTGAAGGCATAGGTCCAGGCGCCGCCGTGATTCAGCCGCGGAGATTGTGCGACCTTGTGCCCATTGGTGAAAACCTCAATGTGATCACTTCCCATGCCATCAAAGACAAAGGTTAATTTTTGCCCCGAAGAAAGGCTCGCCGTATCCGGCGCAAATTTGCCATTGGCCAAGACCATCTTTCCTGGCACAGAAGCCGCGGGTGTGGCCGACATCGGGGCCGATGCCTGAGTGCCACACCCGGCAATAAGCAACGGGAGAGCAACTCCTACGGTAATGAATGTCGCGGTGTTCATAGGTCACCTATCCTCTTTTAAGTTAGTTTTGTGTTCAATATACTACGATCTGTAGTGTAAAGCAACGACGTGGCCTGGGGTTTGTGTAGCATTGGAACGAAAACTGCAATAGCCACTAAACATCGGTCTAAACCCACCCCAATCTCTCAGAAAACAGCCCTTCCACTCCCAATGCGAGCGCTGTTGCCCGGAAATAGTCTGACGACTGAGATGACATTGTGAAGAATACCGCACTATGTAAGGCTTTCAAGCTGGGGTCTGTGTAGTATGGGATCAGAAAAGGGCAATAAGGTGAGCCTGATCATCTCAGGAGCATCACTGCACTATACTCCTCGCGGATAATAATTGACGAATTTCCTTCCGGATTAGACCCGATTTCCGCATCAATTTCGAGGCTCCTACTGGACAACACCATCCCTTTCTTGTACCGTCAATGGAGAGCATGCACAATGACCATTCTCCCGGTAGAAGGAGGCTGTGATCATGATCCATCT
>JAKAAS010000165.1 GCA_021802225.1 Bacillota bacterium | reverse complement strand
GATATCCTTCCGCCCCCCGCGATTTCGGATCGTAGCGCATGATCGGCAGTCCGTGGCTCGGCGCTTCACTCAAACGCACCGTGCGGGGAATGACCGCGGTATACACTTGCGTCGTGAAATGCTGCCGCACCTCCTCAGCCACCTGCGTCGCCAAATTGGTCCGCCCGTCAAACATCGTGAGCAGGATCCCTTCTAGAGCCAAGGACGGATTCAGCCGGGATTTCACCAGGTCAATCGTGGACAGCAGCTGGGACAAGCCTTCCAAAGCAAAAAATTCACACTGAATGGGAATCATGACCCGGTCAGCAGCGCAAAGGGCATTCACGGTCAACAAGCCCAGGGACGGCGGGCAGTCGATAAAAATATAGTCGTAGCGGTCCTTTATCGGCCGCAGAGATTCTTTCAGCCGCATCTCCCGGTGCGATACCTGCGACAGGTCCACTTCCGCCCCAGCCAGGTCCATGGTTGCAGGAACCAAATGCAGACCCACGACATCTGTCGGCATTAATGCTTCCATCAAAGGCTGCCCGTCCAAAATCACATCATAAATCGACACATCAACCGTTTGCTTTTCAATTCCCAGTCCCGTGGTGGTATTTCCTTGCGGGTCGATATCCACCGCAAGCACCCTTTTCCCGGAATCGGCCAGGTATGCGGCAAGATTGATCACCGTGGTCGTTTTGCCGACCCCGCCCTTTTGGTTGGCCACAGCGATGATTCGGCCCATAAAACGGCGCCTCCTGTTGCTTCGGATTCGGTAACGGCTATGGAAAAGGATGCCCGCTGTCCTCGATGCCGGGTTCTTAAACCCCCTACACGCCCTACCACAAATTATAAACGATGTGCGCCCCGGCCCGTAAGCCCGTCCACCTTCCCGAGCCAGGCCAACACACACTATGTGACGCCCGCGGACAGATGCGGACCACCCCGGCCGTAAGCCCCGTGTGTCTTCTCAGACCTTAATTGTGTTCCCCAAGGTAGCGGGCCTTTCGGGGATAGACCACGGGGGTGGGGTGAATTTTCTTGAGGGTGATGATCCGTGAATTTTGATTGACCCCATAGGGATCCGAAATCTTTGCGACCTCCGCTCCCAGTTTTTTGCAGAGCGATTTGGCAACCCGCACTTCATCGGCCGCCTGTGAGGCGCCTTTCGGGAAAATTCCGAACCCGTCCACGCGGATGAATGGGACGCTCAGCTCGGCCGCCACAGACAAAGGCCCGACCGCCCGCGCCGTGACCAACTCGGCTGCTTCCCGCCATGACGCGTCACTTTGCACCATGTCTTCCGCACGTTCTGCAAATACGGTGACATTCTCCAGATCCAGCGCCCCGCCCATCAACTCCAGATATTCCGCCCGCTTAACCCGCGACTCAATCAGCACCCACTCAATGTCCGGAAACAGAATGGCCAGCACCATACCCGGAAATCCGCCGCCGCTGCCCACATCCACCGCCTCATGCACCAAAGACATATCGATTTCCTGGACGGAACACACCGCATCGAAGATCCCATGCAGCCACAAATCCTCCGCCGTGCGAAATCCCGTCACATTCATCGGCGCATCCAAAAGCAATTGCGTGAGTCTGTTCAGCTGTGGCTCATAGGCGCCCTGCTGAATTCGGTCGGCCATATCTGGCCGCACCCACTCGGGAATCTCTATCACGTCATCTTCTCCTTATGCTCTAAACAAGCAAAAACCGCGCTTCAGCGCGGTCTTCCGTCATCTTAATGCGTCGCCTGGGCTCCGCCGCCCGACGCATCTTTAAGCGGCTTGCGCAAAAGCCATGTCGTCTGTCCCAATTGAAACAGGTTGGAAATTACATAGTATACGGACAGCCCCGCCGGAAACCGCGATGCTACATAACCAAACACAATAGGCATCATCCACAGCATCATCTTCTGGCTCTGTTCCATCCCCGGCTGCTGCGGGGTCATCTGCATCGTCTGCTTTTGCATAAAGAACGTGCTGATGGCAACCAGCACCGGCAAAATATACGTTGGATCCGGCTTGGACAAATTCTCCCACACCCAAAATCCATAGTTGTGATATACATAATGAAACCGTTCCAATACATCGAACAGCCCGTACATCACCGGAATCTGGAGCAGAAGGGGGAGACATCCCGATGCGGGATTAACGCCTTCTTCTTTGTACAGCAATGCCAGTTCCTTCTGCAGCTGCTGCGGATTTCCCTTATGCCGTTTCTGCAGCTCACGCTGTTTCGGTCCCACTTTGGCCATTTTCTGCATGGACCGAGCCTGATACACGCCCAGCGGCAACAGCACCAACCGCACCAGCAGGGTCAACAGGATAATCCCCAACACATAATTATGGGTCCACCCCGTGAACAGGACAAAGGCACCACGGATTATACTCAAAAATCCGCCCCAAATAGCCATTTACAGCCTCCTTAACCAACTATGGGACAGGGTCGTAGCCTCCCTCATGAAAGGGATGACACCGCAATACACGCTTGACCGCCATATAACCGCCCTTGGGCACCCCATACTTCGATACGGCTTCCACCGCGTATTGCGAGCAGGTTGGCGTATATCGGCAACTGGGGGGAGTCATAGGAGATATATACTTCTGATAGACACGAATCAGCCCAATAACCACCGTCTTCATCAGCATACGCCTGCCTTCGAAATCACAGCCGTTTATCCATGCAACCGCCCTTGATCAGCAACCGCCTCATCGACTGCACAAGGCGGTCCCAGTCTTCTGTAAGCACCGGCTTCTTGCCCAGTACAATCACATCTCCGCAGGACGTCACATTTCCCGCAAAAAGTGAAAAAAGTGCACGCATACGGCGACGGATCCTGTTCCTTTTGACCGCAGAGCCCGCTGATCGCTGTGACGTAAAGCCGATGCGTCCTTCTCCGCCGCCATTGGGAAGAATAAACAGGACAATATACCGATCGCCTACCGTGCGTCCAAACTTGAAAACCCGGCCAAACTCGGACCGCCTCTTAAGCCTCTGAAATTTAGCCATTATCAGCCAGCCAAACGCTTGCGGCCTTTTTGACGCCGCCTTTTGATTACCATGCGGCCGGCCTTTGTGGACATGCGTTTTCTGAAACCATGAACTTTAGCCCGGTGTCGACGGTTCGGTTGAAAAGTACGCTTCATAATTTAGTCACCCCCCGACTCTCGCGCAAATGTGGTTTTAATTATAGTCACCCCCGCCCTCAAGGTCAAGAAAGGGATTTTTTCCACAGGCCCTGTTTTGCCTCCCCAGTTCATTGAGAGCCCTGTCCGAATTTGTTATGATAAAACCCACTCCTCCGCGTGCGGGGGCATTCATTATTTATAGGAAAGTTATCAACAATCTGTGGATAACTTTGTGGACTTCTTGTGTATATTAGGGGGAATTGTTTCATGCTGGAAGTCGGTTTAGAAGGTCTGTGGGCGGATACCGTAGCCCGACTGGAAAGCGAGTTATCCACACCAAGTATGGAGACGTGGGTGCGGCAAGTCTTTCCCCTCTCGCTTGATGACGGGGTCCTGGATTTGGCCGTGCCCAGCGATTTTGTCCGCCAGATCATCGCCAGCCGGTATGCCGGGCTGCTCCGCGATGTCTTGACGAAATCTGCCGGGCGTCCCATTGAAGTGCACCTGGTGCTCACTCCCAAATCTTCGGAAAGTGTTTACGAAGAAAAGCCGGTGCCGATTCCAAAGCCCCAGCCGCCGCGGCCTGCCCCGCGCGAACCGGTCGAGCCCGCCGAATCCGAATTTCATACGCGCCTCAACCCAAAGTACGTGTTTGAGGCCTTTGTCGTCGGGGTGTCCAACCGGTTTGCCCACGCCGCCTGCCAAGCTGTGGCCGAAATGCCCGCCCGGGCATACAACCCTCTGTTTCTCTATGGCGGGGTCGGTCTGGGCAAAACTCACTTGATGCACGCCATTGGCCACCAAGTTCTGTCGTCCAATGCCGACTCGCGCGTCTTGTATGTCTCATCCGAAAATTTCACCAACGAAATGATTAATGCGATTCGCGATGACAAAATGGTCCGTTTCCGCCAGCGTTACCGCAATATCGATGTCCTCCTGATCGACGATATTCAGTTTGTGGCCGGCAAAGAACGCACCCAAGAAGAATTTTTTCACACCTTTGAGGCCCTGCATGGAGCTCACAAGCAAATCGTCATTTCCAGCGACCGGCCGCCGAAGGACATTCCCACCCTGGAAGAACGGCTCCGGTCCCGATTCGAATGGGGGCTCATCAGCGATATTCAACCCCCCGACCTTGAGACCCGCATCGCAATTCTCGCCAAAAAGGCCCAGTTGGAGGACTTGTCAGTTCCCGACAGCGTGCTCCAGTTTATCGCTGCGCGGATCGACACCAACATCAGAGAACTGGAGGGCGCGCTCATCCGGGTCATGGCCTATGGGTCGATCACGCGGCAAGCGCTTAATGCCGAACTCGCGATGGAAGCTTTGAAGGACGTCATCCCGAACTCCCGTCCCAAGGCCATCACAATCCGGCTCATCCAAGAAGAAGTGGCCAAGCACTTTGAAATGCGGGTCGAAGATCTCAAGGCCAAAAAGCGCACCCGGGCGGTGGCTTTTCCCAGACAGGTGGCCATGTATATCTCCAGGCACCTCACCGATGCCAGTTTGCCGCGCATCGGCGAGGAATTTGGCGGCCGCGACCACACAACCGTCATCCACGCATGCGAAAAAATCGACCGTGAGCGGCGTGAGGATGCCCAGCTTGCCCAAATACTCGACGCCATATCGAAACGGCTCAAATCGCGCTGAAAAGGGTGGGGACAACCGGTGCGCAACCGGGGACTAGACTGTGGACCATTTGCAGGTAATGCACAGGCGCGGCAGCCGACACCGAAACCGTCCCCAATTCTCCCCGTGTCGATTCAGATGTTATGCAGGAATTTTGCCGTCGGATTCTCGCGAACCGTAAGGCTTTGGGGCACTTATCCGGATTATCCCCACCCCTTATTACGACTACGGGAAAAAGATTAAAAAAAAAGACTCATAACCATAACGCACGCTGCTAGCGGCGATTAGAGAGCTCAAGGAGGGTACTTTCATGCGATTCAGCGCGGCCCAAGATCAAACTGCACGGGCTCTACAGCAAGTCGTCCGGGTCATTCAACCGCAAAACACCATGGCCATCCTCACCGGCATTGAACTTAACGCCGATCACGGACGCTTAACAGTCTCAGCCACTGACCTCTCAAGCCATATTTTGGCTGAAATTCCCTGCGATGTCCAGGAACCAGGCTTTGTCGTTCTCCCCGCATCGACTCTCACCGACCTGATTCAGCGGCTGCCTACGGCCACTTTCGAATTATCGACCGAAGAAGCCAGCGGCCGCACCACCATCCGCTATGGCCGCAACCGAGCGGTCATCAACGGCTTCGGCCGCGATACCCTTCCCCTGTTCCCTACTTTGGACACGGACCCGGCGCGGATCGAACTGCCTCCTGGCACCCTGGCCACCCTGAGCCGGCAACAGCTCTTCGCCAC
>JAKAAS010000164.1 GCA_021802225.1 Bacillota bacterium | reverse complement strand
ACGAACGTGTTATTTAAACCCGCTTTGACAGTACAAAGTGGTCAGCAGATCATGGTGCAACCTTTAGCCACAACCGAATGGTTAACAACATTTATTCCGTATCCTGATGTGAATGTGCATGTTCCCAATGTGTCGTTTTAAAGCCGTTGTGTCCGCCGAGCCCGATGCGAACCCTCACCGTTATTCTATCAGCGTGGCCGTTGGGAGGCGAAAACCTTACAGCGCGTGAGCTCACGCTGCCATCACGATCTAGTGGCATGCGAGACCAGGCGGCCTACTCTATCTTGTGGTGTTGGTCTCCCGGCCATACCCTAGAGTCACACAAGTTGTCGAACAATCCAAAGGCACATAGTACACTCCGTAAAATAACTTACGCATCGTGCGGATGTGAAGCGATGACGTCATGCCATTCACCATGAAATTCTTCGGGCGTTCCATTCAGTTTTGCCAACGTTTCGGAGTCGATCGATAAACCCGTCGGATGCCCCGTCCCGCGTCTTCCCTCTCATCTCAGCGTCTATAGTCAGAAGTCAGGGTAAAATGCCGAGGACAGCTGTTGCGGATCATTGGGGGACGAGAGCGCATTGCCACAAGGGAGGGCATGGGTTGGGAACCTCAGAACGCACGAAACGGTGTGCCCCAGTCCTTGGGGTGGAACTTACGCTCAAAATCGGCCTCGTTAGGCTCCCACAAGCGTTGCCACACATCACCGGGATCGCGTCCCAGACGCTGTTTGCGTCTTATTCCTTGAGCGGTGGCTTCGGCGAGTGGGACATCCAACCAAATCCGATAATCCAGATACGGGACAACATCCGGGTAGAACAAGCCGACGCCTTCTAGAATCACGAAGCGCTCCACCACCAGTTGCGTGGGAACGCTCTCCCATGAATCCCAGTCATCACAACTGTCGTATGATAGTTCGTGGGCGCCGCGGTATAAAGGCACGAGTATCTGTCTCAACAGCCGCTTCCGATCAAATCCGTGCCAATCATCCGACCGCTTGAATACCGCGCTTGTGTAGGCTAAGCATCCAGCGCCGAGGCCTCCTTGCGGAGACGGGTTTCCGGATGCTCGCCCCCGAACCGTACGCACACCTCTCGATGTATACGGCTCTCCATTTACTTATCAGCTACAAAGTGTGAACCCTGCATGGCAGGGTTCACAGAACACTAAAGTCTTGCGTCGCATCTTGAGCATTGTACGTTCCCATTCCCATTGGCCCGTGAGACTTTTGAGATTGCGGACTTGATGGACGCTGACGGGTATCCCCCTCGCACCGCAGAGTTCGCACCGCGTCGCTTTCATCCGAAAGAAGAGTTCCTTGGGACGTGGAGCGTCTCGGAGTTCGGGCAGGATGTCCACGAACCCCAGCAGGGGTGTTTGGATACGCGGAAATCCGCCGCCGTAGAGGCTCACGCGACGCAGACCGGATTTGGTGGCATATTCGACACTGAATACACCATGATGGGTTATAGTGGGTTTTGGCCTGAGCAACGGTCGTGCGGAACTTGCCGGCGAATGTCTTGTACAAGCTATATTCCAAGATATAGGAGAACTTCTGAGGGACGGACGCATTCTGCGCTAGTCGGTAGTAGTTGTAGAGTCCTCGGATTTACGCATTGTACCATGTGACAATCTCTCGGGGGTCGAGTCCCATCAGGTCGTCCCGTTGCAGGGGTTTCCATTGCTCGTATTATCTGTAATTATTCCCTTGGGCACCAGCGTGATGTTGACAGGATTTACATTTCATTCAACAGACATGTCTACGGCATCGTCATCCATTCACAACTTACAAAACGGCAGTGCTTGTACGGTCAGTGCCAACATTCGTCCAATCTATGGGTGATTTGAAATGAATGCCGTGACATATAGCGGAACAGCAAAATGTTCTACAACGATGTCTTATGTGTCATTACAATCCAACATCCAATGGCGACCTTCCCCGGGGTTGGGTGGGCGGCCGAAGATGCGCAACCCGTTGTAGCAAGGTATTCGACAACAGGATTTGAAATACCGATTTATTATTAGTCGATGCCGCACGAAGGTTATTGGAGGAATACGGTGAGATGGATAATTATTGGGCCTGCAGGCACGAAACAAGGAACGTCTTTCAGCACTGTGATAGATAATACCGAACCCGAAGTAGCGCAAAACCTACGCAACGCTTCGACAGGAGGTGCATGATGACTCGATGTCATTTTTGCGGTGATGCCAATCCAGGGATTCATTTATGGACGCGCAATGGCTTGGGACTTTGCGCTGACTGCGTTACGTCATTGCACACACTTTTAACAATAGAAGAGGAAGCGGAACATTCTGGCGTTGACGGATATTGTAGTTATTGCCGACAACACCCCAAGGAGTTTGAAGTTTTAGTGCAAGGTGACGCTGAAACAACAATTTGTCCGCGATGTATACAAGATGCTGTGACGTGGTTCATTGATAATGGATGGCTTAATGACGAGCAATTGCAATCGATTCCGCCGCTACAATCAACATTGCCACTCGATAAAACCGTATTCCAATCTGCGGCCATGATCGACGCGCTTAATCACATTGACCCTCTGTGGCAAACTGTATTACGCCATCATTGGGGACTGGAAGACGGACAACCCGTGGCATCCAATGTATTGCATACACAATATTTCCCGCATTTAAATACCGTAGAATTCCGTCGTCAATTGCGACAACAAGAGGCCGCTGTTTTTAAACAACTACGTGCGAATCATTAGTCGAACTGGGCACCCAATTAAAACAGTAAGTCGTTGGAAAAGTCGGCGTTGCCGAGTGGTTCGACCAATGGTCCTGAACTCCTGGCGAGATGAAGGTTTTTGTCTCCCCGACTCGCTATAGCCATTGATCCGTTCTCATGGGCTTATATTTACCTAAAAACTTTCGCGGATCTAACGGTCTGGATTCACTGCGTAGAATCCCCCGAATATGATTCAACTCGATGGCGTATTCATTCTCAGGATAATGGTTACCGGCAGCTTCCATATGAGCGATCAATGGCGGCAATCGCATAACCGGAACGGGGGTGACGATTGGAGCGTGGTCCAGTGAATCATTTGCGGAGTAAGATGGCGCCCATCATTGGTCCGAGTATATAGATCGACGAACCAGGTTGGTGTGATAATACGCAAAATTTGATGTGGCCAAGCAGCCGCCATGACCTTCTCTGCAATTCCGATGTCGGTTAACGCTTCGAGAATGGCAGTATGCATGTGCTGATCCCCAGATACCAAGATCTCAAGCTGCGAAAACCCTCGGTGATATCCCCAATAATTCACGGCAACATGGCCAATAAAACAATGAGCAATGTGGTGCCTCTGGAACGTCGTGGTAAGCGCTATAACCATTGACGGAGTGACGTGGGGGTTTCTGTTAACGTTCATCACGGTGGTTGCGTCGTACGAAAAATCATCTGGTGTTCTTGTTCCCACCGTTTGGCCTCCTCGCTGTCGTTAAAGACGACCACTCCCGTTGGCAATGCCACATCCACCGTAAACATCTTGTCTTGGTCCTCGGAATAACGCCAAAAAACTCCATACCAACCAGGAGGGCGATAGGGGTGCCTATGCCCAACTGTTTTTCTCGGTTCACACATAGCCATCACAGCTTTCCTCTGTCATATCGGCTGGCAACAAGAAAAGCAAAACCATGTGCTTTTCTCGGATCGCTCGGCAGTAGGGTGACGGTTTAGATCCGCCCGATCATGGTGGATTCATCACCACCGAAAATTCGGCGACGCTTCCATGGCGGCGGAGTCGCCACGAGTTGCCATGCTCGCAACTTCCAATACGGATTGATGAACCAGGGCTCAGTCAAGGTCCACCGATCATCAAAGACCCAAACAGGCGGTGTCATACCAGCACGCACGGTGACGTATTCGACCAGGGCAGCCACAAACGCACTCCACCGATGAAGGTCCGCATCTGCCGTGTCAGGAATCGGTGAACTAATCAAATCTATTCGGGTTTTGGTATCAGTAACACGGCGCCAGTCATCTAAAAAATCCCCAATGACGATTCGCGGGGCCGTTTCATGAGACACAACTCTGGCCCAAGCTGTGGCTAATCTCTCTGGCTGATAGCCATCATGGCTCATCATTCTAGACAACTTTCAGCAAAATATCGATGCTTAGGAGTGAGCAAAGACGCGGGAATATAGCGTTCAACAATATCCAAAGCTTCAGTTACTGTAGTGATGGATAAAGACTGGAGCAATGCTTTAGTATCTTCCCGATCATCGTTGCGGGCTGCAAAAACTTTCATGGCTAACATATAATCTGCCGCCACCGCATAGACCCGCAAAGCCGGGTATTCCCTCCATAAATTCTGCGGTGGTGTCCCATAGAAAAAGTCTTTAATGCCGTCATTTAGCCAATCCTGCGGCAAACCCAATTCGCTTGCCACACGTAAAACCGCCTGTTGAATCGGTTCTGTTGGCGCAGAAAGATATGCATCAATATCTTTCGTGACCTCGCGTGAACCTAAAACCAGCGCCATCCACGCCCCGCCCGCAATAACGATATCTGCTTGATGTCCTTCATGGTTTAGAGTTTCCGATAGAGCTTGAAAAGCCCTCTCCATATCATCCTTAGTCATGTTGCCCCCTCGTGATTTTGCGAACCGTTATCCTATTATTCTTAGTATATCCTGCTGTGACGCTTTGTGAAGGCCAGAAGAAAACCGAGGATGGTCTATTTATCCGGATCTAACCGCCAATCCCGTCCATAATCGCTTGCGTGACAGCCTCGGGACTCAAGATGCCTGTATCGCAAATCAGATGAGGCGCGTCCAAGGCAATCGACGAGTCCGAGCATCGTAGGCCAGCAACGATTCTTGTAGCGATGTGAATGTCTCAACGTAAGGCCAATACCCGCCAGACCGATCCGGGCGGGCCTGCAATCGTGCCCGCAAAATTGCAGGCGAGGCCGTGAGCCAAACTCGATACAGATGATCCGGCACAGCGGTTTCGAGCAAATTCAACTCGCGGCCATTGAAACCGGTGGAGAGCCAAATGCCGGAACGCCCAGGAGTACGGTCTGGCGAATCCCAAATAGCCCATAAGCGTTCGACGACTCTCCATGTGTCGAACTTCATCCTGAACGGCATTGCGAACGCGGCCTACGGGCACACAAGGCCACCGGAGTCTGGGTTGCAGAAGTTCGACGGTGGTGGTTTTACCGGCAGTCAAGTTGCCGCAAATGTGAAGAATCATCGCGATTATCCTTCCCGGGCTATGGGGGCTGACGGGCTTCCCAGGCATCTAAGGCCGCTAGAATCTCTTCCTGGAGCTGCTTACCCATGTTGCGAATCCGAAATCGGAGCACTTCGTCCAGGCGCTCGCGCAGGGCAGAGATCGTACCGATTTTAGCTTGATGCAACACGCGAGCCTCTTCCCAAGATAATCCCAGTTCTGTTTCCAGTGACAGTTCGTGGAATTGACGCAGGAGCACAGCGGCAAGCATATCATGATAATCAGTGGCTATCAGATCGGAA
>JAKAAS010000163.1 GCA_021802225.1 Bacillota bacterium | reverse complement strand
GCCACTAATGTCAGACCAGGTGTATTCACAGGGATGGCAAACGCTACGGCGTAATCCTTATCCGATTCCCGAAGTTCACGGGTTGGAAGTACGATGAGCCAATTTGCATTAACAGAGACAGATGTGTGCACCTTCGCCCCCCGGACAACAATTCCATCCGGGGTTCGTTTCACGATTCGCAGATACATATCTGGGTCAACTTGTTCTGCAGGGCGCTTGCTGCGATCGCCTTTCACGTCGGTCTGAGCCACCGCTAACGCGTAATCATGATGGCGGGCTTGTTCCCAAAAATTCTTCACCCGCTCGCTGTAATGTGTGCCGTAATCGCGATCTAATATATAGGTGGATTCCATTAATCCCCAAATCGCATCCGTGCCGATTTCATGAATTAGCGGAACGACCGTACCTCCCAGACGCGTGCCTTCGGCAATTAAATCTCTGCGTTTTTTCAGGTCGAGTGCGCTTTCAGGGATCTGATAGAAACGGCTATAGGGATCGCGGGGATCATCGATCACCGCAAGTTCCTGATACTGAGGGTCATGCGCCATACGAAAGTCCACAGCCGCATGGCGGATCGCAGAGGATAACACAGGATGTTGCATCACATCTGGTATTATTTCACCGCGATAAAATACACGCCGACCATCTTGTAAAGAATGGTAATATGCTTCTTCATTTTGCAACAATGCTATCATCTCCAAACTGACTAGTTGGTATTTTGTATATAAGCACTATACCATCATCTTCGCTAAAGATAAATACTTCACTAATATCTGTAACCGTTGGAATGTTTAGCCGTTCGCTATCGTTAACCCGGTTCCTTGGCAGTGAACAGTCCGCTCTATAATGTGTCAACGATCAGCCTTACCGCTTACCAGATACTGAACTAATCGTTCAATAATCACTGTGCTGAAGTATTAGGCGGTTGATCTGTTTGGTGCTTAATTTCTTGTTCCCGGAGCACTCTTCTCAGAAACTTTCCCGAAACAGTTTTAGGAATTTCTGGAACAATTTCGACACTAGTTGGAACTTTATATGTGGCTAACCGTTCCTTTACAAACAGGCGAATTTCCTCCGCCGTCGTGGCTTGTTGGTCGGCACGCAGTGCAACAAAGGCTTTCACCGTCTCACCACGATACGGGTCAGGTACTCCTACCACTGCTGCCTCCGCCACGGCAGGGTGGAGATAGAGAGCATCCTCAACTTCGCGAGGCCATACCTTGTAACCCGACGCATCAATCATGTCTTTCACGCGGTCAACGATGTACACCCACCCTTGCTCATCCATGACAGCCACATCCCCAGTATAAAACCATCCCTCTTGAATGGCCTTTGCCGTCTCGTCTGGACGCTTCCAGTACCCGGGGACGATCTGCGGGCCGCGGAGAGCCAACTCACCCGCGGTACCAAACGGCTGCTCTTGGAGGCGATTTGCCAAGCTGACAACCTTGACGTCTAACCCGGGCACGGGAATTCCTACTGATAGAGCGCCCGACTCAGGATCTACCGGTGCTTCATTTTGCCACGGCACCATGGTCGCAGGAGAAGTACTTTCGGTGAGTCCATAGACGTTGTAAATGTATTGGCCCGTAACAGAACGAAATCGTTCAATAGTGGCCGGCGATACCGGGGCGCCTCCACTGTATGCTTTAGTCAATGATGACAAGTCACAGCGACTAATGTCAGCGTGATTCATCATTGCTAAATATGTAGTGATGGCTCCCACTGTAAAAGTAGCTCGACGCCGCTCAATCGTCTTCAAGGCAATACCCGCATCGAAACGATATAACAACGCCATAGGAATGCCTGCATAGATAGATGCTGCCACCCCAGAGACGGAGCCGGTGATATGAAAAAGCGGAGCAAACACAACATTCACGTCACCATCGCCGAGATGCAGCCACTCACCATAGACTGCAGCATTGTAAAGTAAGTTACCATGCGTCGTCATGGCACCCTTGGCTACTCCGGTTGTGCCCGATGTATAATTGAGGTAAGCCACATCAGACGCGGATAATTGATAAGGCATGGTGCTTATTGGCTCAGAACTCAACAAGTCACGGTACGAATGCGTCCCTTTAGTAACAGATATTGGTTTAGGCAAAAAGGCAGGACGGTCGCCAGCAAAATCTTCTTCATCATCCACGGTCACTATTGACTGAAGCGAGGTTGCCCCCAGTACTGCGTCAAAGCGGTCAGTCAAGGACTCCAATACGACAACGGCCGTGCACTCTGAATCACCTAGATGGTGGACAAGTTCTTGCGTTCGGTACATGACATTTAAAGGCACTACAACCGCGCCTATCCACCACAACGCGAATTGCACGACAACAAAGGCAGGAAGATTTTGAAGCATTAGTCCGACACGGTCTCCAGGCTTAATGCCCATGTTTTGAAATCCCGCACTGAGTTTGCGAATTCGGTCGACGAGAGTATGCCAATTAATTTCGGTGTCAAAATAGTAAATAGCCGGTTGGGTTGGTGCAACGCGGGCGCGTTCTATTAGTAAATCGACAATCGTTCTATTTGTGATAGGTAACGTGTCTGGAACGTGACCGTAAAGTGTGACCCATGGTTTCGGCATAGTCTGTTCCCCTCCCCCACTTCATCTGGATAGTCAAGAAGTCCAGGCCTACTTCACTACGACAGGATTAATGGGCGCACCCGTGGCCTTAGCCACCTTTATGGGAGCACCGACGTATAAGAAGGTCCATTGACCATCAGACGCACTGTCTCTAGCAACATCCTCCAACCAGAGAATTTCATTGAACGCAATTCCCAAATTGCGCATTAAAGCGGCGTGTAACGGCAAAGCAATTCCCGTTTCAGGATGGGTCGTGCGCTCATTGGCAATGGTATCAGTTCCTAAGGCAGGAATTTCCATTTTGTGGAACCAATCGATTAGTTCTTCTCGATAGGTCATTCCCGGTTCTACAAAATCCTCATAAAATTTCTGGGGTCCTTGCTCGAAAAACACGGAAAACCACCCGGTACGCAATAACACAATATCGTGCGCTATTATTTCTGTATTTTGCGCTTTAGCGCAATTCAGGATATCATCAAGAGTAATTTCGTAGCCGCGGTCTAATGCTCCGACACCTTTATAGCGCGCTATATCCAAAAGAATTGCGCGGCCCACAATCCCGCGTTCTGCTATCGGGAGGACACTGGCTTTCGATAAGCCGTCAATAGTTTCCCTTGCGTCATAGCCGTTCCATAGCTGATCGTCATACCACGTATGTCCCAAAGCATCGATTTGCGTACTGCCTTGCAAAAACATCGTAATGTAGTCGTCAGCATATTCGAGTCCGCCCGGCAATGGGGATAGGCGTTCTGCCATGTAACTGGCTTTATCTTGAGTGTTCAATCGCACCGGTCCGGTTCTGCCCGGCCATACGGGCTCTCCCTTCGGTCCTCCCATGGTCAGTCCTAACGTAAACACCTTACCTTGCCGCACGGCCTGCACACCTCGCAATACTTCCGTAGTTGTTAGAAAGTTCAACGATCCAACCTCGTCTGCGGAACCCCAGCGTCCCCAGTTCTTCGGTGCGGACTCCAATAACTCACGCAATGTCATCATCCCCATCACCAGCCTTTCAATTTTACGACAACATACCATTCATTCGGTATGTTGTCAATACACTATTTATTCTTACATCTTGTATTGCGTGATTTTGGATTGCACTTACCACCCATTGCTTTATGTTTTTCACGTTTAATTTTATTTCCAGTACTTTTACGTTGCGAAGCATGATAAACAACAAGAATTCTGATGCGTTTGCGTATTGGGGGTTTTGTTCAGCGTGCGGTCGTAGTATTCTGAACGTACCGACCGGTCATTGTCGATTGGCTTGGCGCCATTAGGAATTATGCGTCGCTTTATTGCTTTCTAAATCCGGCCTCAAATGGGTGGATTTTGCGAATGCCCTCGTCAGCGCGTTTGTTGAAGAAGTGGCTCTCGGGGTCAGCATTGAAATGAAGACATGACAAAATTGCATGGAGGGTGGTTTTTATGAGAGCTGTGACCTATCAAGGAGTCCGTCGCGTTTCGGTTGAGGATGTACCCAAGCCAGTGTTGCAATCTTCCACCGACGCCATTATTCGCGTCACATTGTCCGCTATTTGCGGTTCCGACCTCCACGTCTTTCATGGGCGCATTCGCGGTATGGAACCAGGCGACATTGTGGGCCACGAATACGTTGGAACCGTCGAACAGCTGGGGGACGATGTAAAACTCCTGACCCCGGGATCCCGTGTATTGGGTTCGTTCTTTACTGCATGTGGACACTGCTGGGCCTGCCGCATGGGATTTTTCACTCAATGCATTCATTCTCAACTTTTTGGCTTCGGGTCGCGATTTGGCAATTTATCTGGCGCTCAGGCGCAATGGGTACGCGTTCCTTACGCGGACCAAACGCTCCGCCCCCTTCCAGAATCGATTACCGACGAACAAGGCATCTTAATCGAGGATATTTTATCGACAGCCTATTTTGCCACACAGCGAGGAAACATCGTCGCTGGTGACATTGTCGCCGTCATCGGCGCGGGCCCAGTGGGCCTATTATCGATTCAGATGGCCTATGTATTTGGAGCATCCCTTGTCGTTGCACTCGACCTCGTTCCCCAACGTCTTGAACAAGCGCAACGACTTGGTGCCCACCCACTGTTGGTGAATGGAAAAGAAGGAGCAATCACCCACGATCTTACAAATGGTAGAGGAGTTGATGTTGTTATCGAAGCTGTAGGCAGTGGGGCAGGTCTCGATCTCGCGTCACGGCTCGCTAGACCTTTTGCAACGATATCCGCTGCAGGCGTGTTTACGGAACCGTCGCTGCCGTTGCCTATGGGTCGAATCTTCGCAAAAGATCTCACACTTCGGAGCGGAATGGCTAATGTGCTGTCCGCATTCGGACCCGTGATGGCTCTTGTGGAAAATGGCCGTCTCAAACCCGAAGTGGTTATTACCCACCGAATGCCTCTGGAAGCGAGCGAAGAAGCATACCAAATATTTGACCAGAAAGAGGCTATGAAGATAATTTTACTTGCCGATTAGGGGGAACGGTTCAAGAGTCCTTCTAAGAAAGCTCATCGGAGCATTGGGACATTACTGCTATGTCTGCCCCGAAACGGATTCGACCGGCTCAATGTCACATGCGAAGGTGGAGCTTCTCTACCTTGTTCGTCACACGTCTTTTCACCAATTGGGAGAATATGGTCAAGAACAATTAGGGTTTTCTTTGACGTCTTATGACATATATTGCGCGTGGTAGAATATATTTGGGCGGCACGGCATGGCAGCCTGTGCAACAACATATTGAGGAAGGAATTGATATCACGATGGAAATTACTGTAGATGTGAAGAAACGTTTACTAGAAGTAGCCACTGATCTTTTTGCCGAAAAAGGGTATGATGCTACTTCTGTTAGCGATCTGGTTCAGGCAGCGCATGTTACTAAGGGAGCAATGTACTATTATTTCGCTTCTAAGGAAGAGATTTTATTAGCAATACATC
>JAKAAS010000162.1 GCA_021802225.1 Bacillota bacterium | reverse complement strand
CTCATAAAAGAAATCGGATTACTGCGACTATGAGGAGTGAAACACAACCAAATACTCCGTCATGCGGTATCCGACATCGTCACATTAATCTGATTTCCTTGATGAGGAGTGAAACTTGATCGTACCTATGCGCTAATCGTAGTACCCAGGTCTCATTAATCTGATTACCTTGTTGAGGAGTGAAAACGTAACGGGTACAGGCCTACTGTTGCCGTCGAAAGTACCATTAATCCGATCGCCCTCCTGGAGAGTGAAACATCCGCTTGCCGTGTTGACGTAATAAATCCATGTCCCATTAATCCAATTACCTTATGAGGAGTGAAACTGCCCACCGCATTCCGGGGTTTTCCCGCTATCCTTAGTCCCATTAATCTGATTACCTTCATGAGGAGTGAAACCACCCAGCCACGCGGTATGAGGATCCTGTCCCCTGTCCCATTAATCTGATTACCTTGTGAGAAGTGAAACGGCGTGAGACACATAGGATACATGCATGCCCAAGGTTATATTAATCTGATTACCTTATGAGGAGTGAAACTTCCGTGGGGTAAACGCACGGCCCTATTGGCTCAGTTACATTAATCTGATTACCTTATGAGGAGTGAAACGACCAGGCCGTGCTGCAAGGCCTCCACCACTAACCGTTACATTAATCCGATTACCCTGATGAGGAGTGAAACAGGAGTGAAACATAATCGTCGAATCCATGCACCCATTCCCGGCGGTCACCTTAATCCGATTCTCCTCATAAGGAGTAAAACGTATTGATACTTCAAGGAGGGAACTGTCGTGCCCACAACCGAACGACGGCCACCGATTCAGCACTCAATCGAAACCCTGGCAGGCCGTTTGCACCAGATTCGCTATCGCCATCCGGACACCGAATGGTGTGTGGGAGTAGCGGAGTTGCAAACCGCAGGATCGGACGCGACGGAGATTGTCACGGTGGTCGGCGCGCTGGGCGATCTGTCCTTTCACCAGCCGCTGTTGTTCTACGGCTACTGGGATACGCATCCTCGTTATGGACGGCAATTTCATGTCCAAGCCGCTCGGGCCGCCGATCCGGTGACGGCATCGGGACTGGTCCGGTATTTATCGACCGCCCATTGTCCGCATTTGGGTGAGAAAACGGCGGCGAAACTAGTGGCCGCATTCGGCACGGACACGTTGTCGATGCTACGAGAGCATCCGGAGCGGCTCACGGCGCTGAAAGGCGTATCCGAGCATAAAGCTCACCTGTGGCAGCAATTCTTCCGCGACCACCAGGGCGCCGATGACGTGATTATCTGGTTGTTGCAGTGGGATATCGATCCTTCCGTGGCCCGCCGGTTGACGGCTCAGTACGGCCCCCGCGCCATGGCTCGGGTCCGGGCGAACCCTTATGCCTTGACCCAGGACACCTGGGGCGTGGGCTTTCATACCGCGGACCGGATGGCGTTGTCGCTGGGCTGGGCCCCTTTAAGCCCCGAACGGCTGGAAGCGGTCTGGCGCTTTGGGTTGGAGACGGCGTTGACCCAAGGCGACTGTTTTCAAACCTCCGATCAATTGCAAGATCGGGCGGTGGAGCTGTTGCACGACCAAGATTCCGAAACCGTGCGGGCGGCGTTGGGGGCTCTGCAATCTCGGCTGGCGGCCTTGCCCGATGTCGTCCAAGACGCGGAAGGCCGGTGGCTCTTGGCCTGGGTGGATCGGATGGAGCGGCGCCTAGCCCGAGATATCCGCCGCCATCCAGACGGACCAGACGGAGTGTCCGGCGTCGACTGGGCCTGGTTGGAAAACCAGACGCACATGACGTATGCGTCCGCACAACGCGCCGCGTTGGCCGGGGCCGTGCAGTCCGCTTTCAGCATTATCACGGGCGGTCCCGGGACCGGCAAAACCACGATTTTGCACGGGCTTCTGACCTGGTTAACGCAGCATGAAGGCGTGCCCTCCGACCAGATTGTCTTGGCCGCACCGACAGCCCGGGCCGCTCAGCGGATGACGGCGGTGACCGGCCATCCCGCCTTGACTTTGCACCGACTGTTAGGCTGGTCACCGACCGATATGGCGTTTCTCAAAAACGCGGAGGATCCGCTGGATGTCGCCTGGCTGATTGTCGATGAAGTGTCGATGATGGATTTGCCATTGGCCAGTGCGTTGTGGCAAGCACTGGCAGCCCACACGCGGGTGGTGTGGATTGGCGATGCCCACCAGTTGCCGTCAGTCGGGCCGGGCAGTGTGCTGAAAGATCTGATTGACAGCCAGTTAGTGCCGGTGTACGCGTTGACTCACAATTTCCGGTCCAATTCGGGAATTACCGTCGCGGCCCATGACTTGTTGGCCCACCGGGTGCCGCCAGCCAACGCCGACGTGATGATTGCGCGATATGAGAAGGGTGCCGATAAGACCGGGGTCCAACGGGATTTGCTGGCACGCATTCAGGCGTTGCATCAAGCCGGACGCCCTTGGCACGATATCCAAGTGCTGACCCCGATTCGCCGCGGCCCTTTGGGCACGGATGCTCTGAATCCCTTGTTGCGGGATATGATGAATCCGGCCGGTCCGCACGATCCGATCTGGACGGCGCAAGGCGGCCTCT
Source organism: Bacillota bacterium (assembly GCA_021802225.1). The sequence continues at coordinate 2,940 of JAKAAS010000162.1, read as the reverse complement.
CTTTCCGGGTGGGAGACCGGGTGATGCAAATCAAGAACGCTTATGCGCACAACGTCTTCAACGGCGATATGGGCCAGGTTATCGATATTCGGCCCGATGGGCCCGATGACGATAACGGCGCACGGCTTTGGGTGCAGTTTGCCGATCACGTGGTGGCCTTTTCACCGACGGAAGGCCGGGATTTGCGGCTGGCTTACGCCACCACCGTCCACAAATCCCAAGGCTCGGAATATCCTGTGGTGGTCTGTTCCCTCTTTTACGACGCCTATGTGATGCTGTACCGCAACTTGGTCTACACCGCCATGACCCGGGCTCGCGAAGAGCTCTGGCTGTTTACGGAAGCCTCCGTGCTCTGGCTAGCGCTGAAGCGCGGCGATGGCGGCAATCGGCAAACTCGGTTGCCGGAAGCTTTGCGCGCCCCATCGTGTTAACAAAAATCCTCAAGCCTGAGCCCTCCGGCTCAGGCAGGGTGCGAAGGGTGTGACTCCAAAAAAATTTGAGGAGGAATTATTCATGAATTGTCTCGAATGCGGTGCTCCGGTTCATGAAGGCCAGGCCTTTTGCGGCAAATGCGGCACGGCGGTGCCGGCACAGGCCGCGCCTCTCGCTTCGCCCCAGACCTCTTCGTCGTCCCAGCCGATTCTGCCGTCTATCGGGTCGGTCACCTTGACGACACAAGTCGGCGATTTTTGGAAGCTGGGTTCGCTGGCGGTCATTTTGCTCAGCCTCTTCCTGCCGGCCGTGTCCTTGCCTGCGGGATTGGCTGTCAGTCCCTTGCGCTTGGGATTTTTTGCCTGGATTGCGGTGTTGGTGGTGCTGGGCTTGGGAGCCTTGACGGCGGTGCCGGCCTGGCGCATCAAGGGATGGTCTGACGTGGAGCGCTTTTTGTCCGCGGCCTTTTTGGGCAGCGTGCTGACGGTATTTGTCTTGGTGTTGGGCGTGGCCCACATTGTGGGCAGCATCACCCAGTCTTTAAATAGCGGCAGTGGCGGACTTTTGGGCAACGTGATGGGCGGATCGCTGTCCTTGTCCGTGCATGTGGGAATGGGATTGGTTTTGGCTATTCTGGGAACGGTATCCTGGGCCGTGGCCACGCGGAGGGCCGCATAATGCAGCGGCGCATTCTTTGGGGTGTCAGCGGCGGCTTGTTGGCCCTGACTCTGGCGGGGTGTGGCGCGACTGTGTCGGTCACTACCCAGGTTCAGCCCAACGGGTCCGGAACGATTACCTGGACCGCAGCGGATACCCCGCACAATTTAACGACTGTGGGCCATCTTACTCCAGCCCAAGTGACCACGTTGCTGCAAAAAGCCAAACCGCCCGGCGCGGTGGTGTCCGGGCCGACGAAGAACCACTCTGGTCAGGATGTGTGGACCATTACCGATTCGTTTCGCACGCTGGCCCAACTGAACCACATTCTTCAGGCAGCCACCGGAACCCAGGCTTTTCACCCGGTGACCCTGGCATCTTCGGGTGTGCCCTGGGCGCGAACCTATGTGGTACATGATCCGAACAACAATTCGGGCAATCAGTGGAATTGGGTCACCCGGGCCCTGCAGGCTGCCCATAATAGTTATGCGGGGAATTGGGAAAGCAGCGCCAGCCAGGACACGGTTCGCCCGCCTTGGATCGTGCCGTCGGGCCAACCGTCGTGGGGTCATGCGCTGCAGCAGGGATCACAGCCGGCGAATTGGGGTGTACAGTGGTATCGTCCGCATTGGACGCTGCAATTGCCCGTGACCTTAAGCCCTACACCGCACGTATCCAGTACATGGACCATGACGTTTGGGGCGAAAACCTGGCATGCCATGAGTCCGGCGACCCAATCCGCCATTGTGTCTTGGTGGCACCGCGCCGATTCCCATGCTCATGAGACGTCTCACCAGGGCGTTCCCTCGTGGACGGCCCAGGTGTCGTTAAAGCCGGGATCCGATAGCCTTTGGGGCACCCTGCATGCCACGACGACGACAAAACCTCCAACCTTTTGGCGAAAGACGTACACCACCGCGTTAACGTTTACCCCGTCTTCGTTGTGGCTGTTGCCATCGACGTGGGCGGGGTGGAATTTGCACACACCTAACGGCTGGAACGGGCTGGTTGGCTGGCGAACTGCCTATCACGTACCGTTGGGTGGCACCGTCCAAGCCCATTCTGCCACGCTGGCTTCTGATGGGCTGTGGACGACGGACGTCACATGGACGACCTTGCGGTGGGACCATGTAGCCGCCGTGGGTTTGGGGGCGGTGATTGCTGCCGGTCTGGCCCTTTGGGGCGGACGGTCCTCCCGACGCCGCCAGGCCTTGCGGGTGCGTTGTCCGCATTGTGGGGCCACGTTTATCACGCACGAAAAATTTTGTACTCGTTGCGGGACCGCGTTATCGTAACGGGTCGCACACTCACCGGTCAGACAGGCCGCCAGTCTCTGTCGTCGACCTTCGGTAGCGCAAAAACCCCGGGGGATCGACGACAGGGGGTGAATTCGGCAAACGCCCACGCTGTGGGCGTTGGAGGGATAGGCGAGAATAATCTGGCATTCTATGCCAGCGCCAGAGCTCCCTAGCACCCTTGATGAGGAGCGGGGTTACCGGGTTTATAGCCTACCTATGAGGAATTGAAACGACGATGATGGCCCGCCACTCCGGCGAGACCAGAGCAGTTTATAGCCTACCTATGAGGAATTGAAACAAAGACTTCGCCGCCTACGGCGTCGCGGCGCCTCCGGTTTATAGCCTACCTATGAGGAATTGAAACCCCGCTGGGCGACAGAAGCTCAAGCCCATCAAATCAAGTTTATAGCCTACCTATGAGGAATTGAAACTTTCGCCGCCCGGAATGCCGGCCTGAGTCCCCAGGAGTTTATAGCCTACCTACTTAGCACTCACAACGTCATCCCAAAACGAAAAGAGGTCACACTGATGTGGCAAAACTCACTGCATGACG
>JAKAAS010000161.1 GCA_021802225.1 Bacillota bacterium | reverse complement strand
GCTGGTGGGGAGTGCAGCTCATGGTAGATTTCTGCGCCGTTTCTGGATCAATACGGCGCGTGGCATCCGGCATTGCTCCGCCGGCGGGGGTGTTGTGGCCGCCGCCAATAGGCTTCTGGTCTGCCACGACCTCGCCTGCTTCCGGCAGCGGCACAAAAGACAGGGAGTGGTGTGAGGGTGGCCGAGAATCAGGAGGGGAGACCAACAAGGCCTGTGCCGGTCTCCATTGTCGTCGCCACCTACCACCGGGACCAGCCTCTCCGGGATACCCTGACCGACCTTCTGGCGCTCCGGTATCCCCACTATGAGGTGGTCGTCGTCGACCAGGCCCCCGCACATGACCGGGACACCCAAGACGCCTTGGAACGCTGGGCCGCCCAAGGCGCCGTGCGCTGGATTCAGACTGCCACTCCGGGACTGACCCGGGCGCGAAATCAAGGCATCGGTGCCTCGCGGCGCGACCTCGTGATTTTTGTCGATGACGACGTGCGGATTCCCGACCCGGACTTCATTGCCCACCATGTCCAACTTTTCCGGGACCACCCCGAGGTCATGGCCGCCGGCGGGAGGGTGCTGGAGCCCGGGTGCGAGCCCCGGACGGTCTCGCGCCGGATTGGCTGGATGGGCTACGCGGGAGCCAGGAATCCCGGCTTCGGCAGCGTCTTCAGCGGGCCTGCGGACTCGGTGCGCGGCTGCAATATGGCCTTTCGCCGACAGGCTTTGGAAAAGGTCCACGGGTTTGATGAGCGCTTCACCGGCTCCGCCTTCCGCGAAGATACGGATGTGTCATGCCGGCTGGCGCATGCCAAGCAGGCGGTATGGTTCAACCATACCGCCTGGCTTTACCACCTGGGCGCGGAGCAGGGCGGCACGCGGGACCAAACCATCGACGTCGAGAGCGATCTGATTCTCAATGACTGGCGGTATGGGCTGTTCAACCTTCCGTGCCGCTTCCGCCGGATCCTGTGGGTGAGCCGCTTGTACGGCTCACGGGTCATCAAGGCCGGATTTCTGCGGGGTCAGGTTCTTTCCCGGCACCGTGCCTTTTGGCAGGGCTTCCGCACCGCATGGAGGGAGGCGCAGGCGTCCAAGCCCCGCAGATAGAGAATTCTTAGGGCCGGGGCAGTGTCCTCAAGAACTCCCGGTACCACTGCGCGCTCTGCTTGGGAATGCGCTCCTGGGTTTGGTAATTCACGTACATCAATCCAAACCGCTTAGAATAGCCGAAAGCCCATTCAAAATTGTCCATCAGCGACCAGACGTAGTACCCGCGGACGTCAGCCCCTTGTTTCATAGCCGAGGCCACCGCCTCAATATGTTCCTGCAGGTAGCGGATGCGCTCCTGGTCCCGGACCTGCCCCTGTTCTGGCACATCGGGATACGCCGCCCCATTTTCCGTGATCATCAAGGGCAAGGGCCCGTAGTCTCTGGTCAGGCGCAGCAGCAAGTCGGTCAGACCTTGGGGCACCACGGGCCACCCCATATCCGTCAACCGCGCCCGGGTCGCCACCTGACGCACCGGCCACAGCGCACCGGTGTTTGGGTCAGCCTCCACTACTTGGGACGAATAGTAGTTCACTCCCAAAAAATCCAGAGGCTGGGCAATCACGTCCATATCTCCTGCGCGCACCTCCGGCATCTGGCCGAGAATGGCGGACAGCTCTTCCGGATACGTCCCCCGCAATACGGGGTCGAGGTACCAGCGGTTGGTAAACACATCCTGGACATTGGCCGCAGCCAGACTTTGGGGGCTATCGCCGGACGGGTACACCGAACTGAGATTCAGGGTGATGCCGACCTGCGCGCTGGGTCTGGCGGCCCGGACCGCTTGGGCCGCCAGACCGTGGGACAGCAGGACATGGTGCGCGGCCTGCCCCGCCTGGCGGGGATCGCGCACCCCGGGCGCGTGCTCGCCCGTCATGTGTCCCAGCACGGCTGTGCACCAGGGCTCATTATGCGTAATCCACCAGGACACACGGTCCCCCAGCTTCTCCGCCATGAATCCTGCATAGTCCGCAAAAGCCTCGGCAGTTTCGCGGCGGGGCCACCCGCCCTGCGCCTGGAGTGCGCTGGGCAGATCCCAGTGATAGAGGGTCAGCGCAGGGGTGACGCCGCGCGCCAGGAGAGTGTCCACCAAGCGGTCATAAAATGCCAGCCCCTGCGAATTGATCTGGGACAGGCGGCCCTCGGGCAATATGCGCGGCCAGGCCGTGGAGAATCTATAGTGCGAGACGCCGAGCCCGGAGATCAGCGCCACATCCTCCGGCATCCGGTGATAGTGGCCGCAGGCCTCGTCTCCCGTATCGCCATTCAAAGTCTTTCCCGGGGTGTGGCTGAAATCATCCCAGATGGAAGGCCCCCGCCCCTCTTCGTGTGCGGCCCCTTCAATCTGGTAGGCGGCCGTCGCCACCCCCCACTGGAACTCCGCCGGAAAAATTGTCTGACTGCCCTCAAGCGCCATCGATGTCAGGCCCCTCTCGTTTTGGTGAAAACCACTATGTTCCTGGACTCCAGCTCGGACCCTGCTCACACCGGCGTCCAGTGGCAGCGGATCTTCTCCATGGCCCAGGCAGTCGGCAACGATACGTCAGCCGCCAACTGCATGGGCTCCGAGTCCCCCCGCGCCACCGCGTGAATATGTCGCAGCATATCGGTGAATGGCAACTGTCCCTGCATGGTGTATTCTTTCACCACCCCGCGCTTGCTGTACACGGAAACTGCGTCGCGAGCCGATGGATGATAGGTGTTGGACAGGCGGATCTCCCCAGCCGACCCGACAATCCGGGTAAACGTGTCATAGCGGCGGACGAAGGACACATTCATGATAAGCTGCTGGCGGCTGGGATAGCGCAGCACCCCCCACACGGATTCGTCGACCTCATGAGGAATCTCAGCTTGGGCCCACACATCCTCCGGATCCTCTCTTATCAGCAGGGAGGCGACATGCACCGGATAGCAGCCCAAGTCATTCAGGGCTCCTCCCTGAAAGGCTTTCGCCCAGCGGGCGTCCTTAGGCCGCCCCAGCACGGTATTGAATGTGCCGTGAATCTCCAGGGCATCTCCCACGGCGCCCTCGCGGACCAGGTCCTGCACCCGCAGCCATTGGGGCTGGAACTGGAAGGCATAGGCTTCCCACAAAAGCGCGTGGGTCCTCTGGGCTTCCTTCACCACCTCTTCGGCTTGGTGCCACACTCCGCTCAGGGGCTTTTCGCAGAGGACCGGTTTGTGGGTTTGCAGCGCCTTCATAGTCCATTCATAGTGGGCATGGTTTGGCACAGGAATGTAAATGGCGTCAATCTCGTCGCTCTCCACGATCTCGTTGTAATCCCCGCAGGCCTTGGCGACACCGTTCTCCGATGCAAACAGCCGGGCCCGCTCCAGATCACGGCTGGCTACCATCCATGCCTGACCGCCTCCAGCCTCGCGCAAAGCCGGCAAAAATCCTCCGCGCGCAATATCGGCCGTGCCGATAATTCCCCAGCGAATCATTCTGATCATCCCTTTTCTGGTTTTGCAGCCAGCGCATGCGCGCTGGCGTACCATGCCATCATGCCTGCCGCCGCCAAGATTCCCGCCAAGATGATCCAGGCGGGCCGGAAATGATGCGTCGCGTCAATCACCGCTCCCAAAATGGGCGGAAAGAAGGCGGAACCTAAAAACACCACCGTGCCGACAAACCCCATGGCAAACCCGGCCTGATCCGGAGGCACTGTTTCCGCTGCCCACGTCAGCGACAGGGCGTTCCACCCAATCGCCCCCATTCCGGTGAAAAACCAGACCACACAAATCCATCCAAAGCCCACATGGGCCGGAAGGACTACGATAATCCCCACCATGACCACAGCCAGCAAGGCTATCCGGCTGATCGTCCGCGCCCGGTTCGCTCCGGACCTGTCACTGTACAGCCCAAAAAGCACACGCCCCAACCCTCCCCCAACTTGTGCCAGAGCCAAAGCCGCTCCCGCCTCCGTCAGGGTAAAGTGCCGAAACCGGTGCAAGTACTCCAAGGTGAACGTGATCAGAAAATATTGGCCCGCCACCATCAGTACGGAAACCACTGCGGGCCGCCACAGGGCTCGAGAAACTTTTGTGGCAGAGCGGGGCTTTGCGGCGGCTGACTGCTTCACGGGCTCGATCACCGCCGCAAAAATCCAGCCTACAATCCAAAGTTCCGCGGCAAACAGCGCGTAGACTGCATTCAGTCCCCCACGGACAGCCAGAATAGGCAAAATCACGGCGGCCAGGGCGGCTCCAAGCGGCACCCCCGTCTGGCGGATGCCCATGGGAGTCCCCCGCGAGCGGTTCTTAAAGGCCGTGAAGACCGCCTTGGTGCCAGCCATGGGCACAGCTGCCAGGCTGGCTCCGAGCAGGAAGAACATCCCCAGCAGCGTGTGGAATCCCCTGACCTGAGTGAGCAGAGCCGCCAGCCCCGCCATAACGACAGCGCCGGCAAACAGGAGGCGCCGGGGTCCCAGACGGTCCGCCAAAATCCCCATAAAGATCATGCTGACCATGACGCCCAGACTCATCGACGTGGTCACCAAGCCAATCTCCACAAAATCCAGGTGATATTTCAGCGCAAACAGAAATCCCATCACGATAATACCCTGCTGCACAAAGGACATTCCCGTCTGGGACAAGGTGGCCCAAACCAAGTACCACAGGGGCTTCACCCTGGCATGAAATCCCTGTGCAGCAAAAAGGCTCTCCATCGCCCACCCGCTCCGCCTAAAATTTACCGCTCATTTTGCCGTCGTTCCCGCGTACATTTCTGGTGACAGGCACTGCGTAAAATGTGCCCAAGAAAAGAGGCGTGATCTTATGAAGCATACACCTGATCCATGGCGCCGCGCACTAATCGCAGGCGTTGCCGGCACCATTGTGTTCACCGCCCTGCTCTCCCTCGCTCCCGCCGCGGGCTCGCCCGCACTGAACGTGGCGCTTTGGGACGGCACGCTTGTCACCCTGAATCTGCGGCTGGCGGCAGTTCTCGGCTATGCTCTGGAAATTGGCGGGGCCACCGTGCTGGCCTACGAATACCAGATATGGCTCGAGCCGAGGCTGAAGGGGTCAACATGGCTTAAAGGCATCAGCTTGGGGGCGGCGCTATGGGTAGTCTGGATGCTGGTAGGCCTCCCGCTCTTCGACCTCGTCAGTCCCTTGGTCAATAACGGTCTAATGCTGGCGCCTGGGGTGTTTGCCTGGAATTTTGGAGCGGCCAGTGCGTTCTTCTTCCTGCTGGGGCTCCTCGCCTTCGGGCTTGCCGTCAGCTGGCTCGCAGAAGATCCCTCCCGCTATTCATACCGCTAGGGAGCCAGGCCCGTCCGGGACTGGCTCCCTAGCTATGCCTCGTTGCGGCTGCTGCCGAGCGAGACGGCAAACTGGCCCGCTGTCGCAACCGGCCGGGTCAGCGTCCAGAAACGGAATACGGGTCCCGCATGCAGACTGCGCAAAAACCGCTCGGCTTTGACAACAGCGCCGGAGTGAAAATCCCGGGGAGATTGGCTTGGTGACCACGTCGAT
>JAKAAS010000160.1 GCA_021802225.1 Bacillota bacterium | reverse complement strand
GTGTCTTCGCCGACTCCCGAAGCCCCGGTCAATGGCATTTCGACCTGCATTAAAGGCAAGTTCGGATGGGACTTTGTCAACAGTCCCGACAGGCTGACACACCCCCTCATCCGCCATGGAGACGCTTTCCATGAATCAACATGGGAGGAAGCATACCGAGTCATCGGCGAGCGGATGCAGCGCGTTTTAGACCAGCACGGTCCCGACAGCTTCATGTTCATCGCGTCCTCTAAAGCCTCCAACGAGGAAGCCTTCCTGGTGCAGAAACTTGCGCGGCAGGCGATCGGCACGAACAACGTCGACAATGATTCGACATACTGCCAGGACCCTGCTACCTACGGCCTCCGCCAGACTGTCGGCTACGGAGCAGACAGCGGCTCCATGAGCGACATCGGCCAGGCCGAACTGGTCATCATTGTCGGCTCCAACACTGCTGAATCGCACCCAGTGGTGGCGACCCGGGTGAAGCGCGCACACAAGCTCCACGGGCAGAAACTTGTGGTCGTGGATATCCGCCAGCATGAAATGGCGGGTCGGGCCGACCTGTTTGTGCAGCCCCACCCCGGAACCGACGGTACGTGGATTCTCGGACTGTCCAAATATTTGGCCGACCAGCAATGGATTGACCAAGCGTTCTTGCAAGCCCATGTGGAGGGACTGGGCGAGTACCTCGAATTTTTAGCACCGTATACTCTCGCCCACACCCACACTGTCACAGGCATCCCTGAAGAAACGACCATGCAGGTAGCCCGGATGATCCACAGCGCCCGGTCTGTGGCCATTCTCTGGGCGATGGGCGTCACACAGCAGCAGGATGGTTCTGAAACATCCCTGGCGATTGCCAACCTGCTGCTGCTCACAGGAAATTTCGGTCGGCCTGGCACGGGCGCATATCCTCTGCGGGGTCACAACAATGTGCAGGGCGCATCCGATTTCGGCGCCAAACCCGGCTATCTGCCGGGATACCAGGACCTGGCGGACCCCGCAGTCCGGGAACGCTTTAAAAAAGAATGGGGAACTGACCTGCCAAAGACCGGCGGAATCAATAATCAGGAACTTGCCGGCGCCATCTTGCAGGGTCGGATCAAAATGCTCTACGTCGTCGGCGAAGACACCGCACTAGTGGATGCCAATGCGCAAGAAGCCCGGCAGGCCTTCGAGCAGCTCGACTTCATGGTCGTGCAGGACCTGTTTCTGACCAAGACAGCGCAGTACGCCGACGTCATTCTCCCGGCTTCACCATCACTGGAAAAGGAGGGCACCTTCGTCAATACGGAACGGCGGGTCCAGCGCTTTTACCAGGCCTTAGCCCCGCTGGAGGGCAGCCGGCCCGACTGGGTGATTCTAAAAGACGTCGCCGCTCAACTGAATGCCCACTGGCCGCCCTACCCCCACCCCCGAGACATTATGGACGAAGCGGCCAGGCTGACGCCTCTTTTGGCTGGGGTCAGCTACGACCGTCTGGACGGATACCACACACTGCAGTGGCCGGTCCAGCCAGACGGCACCGACTCTCCGCTGCTATATACCGAGCGGTTTAGCCATCCCGGCGGGAAAGCCCGCCTGGTCCCCTTAACACTGTCGGGGCCCACCCAGCAGGACCGGAAATTCGACTTGCACATCAACAACGGGCAGCTTTTGGAACATTTTCACGAAGGCAACATGACCTACCGGTCCGAAGGCATCCGCCATTTGGTTCCCGAGGTTTTCGTGGAGGTCAGCTCTGAACTGGCCCAAGCGCGGCACCTGCACGACGGCACCGTGGTCCGTCTGGTCTCTCCCACCGGGTCCCTGAAGGTCCCCGTACTGGTAACCGGCCGGGTGAGCGGGCACAATCTTTACCTGCCGATGAATTCACAAGGTCCCGGCGCCGTCAATGACATTACAGGCACAGGAATTGATACCCAGACTCACACTCCTGCCTACAAAGACACCCAAGCCTACATGGAAATTGTCGAAGAACAGCCTCAGCAGGGCTCGCCCTTGCCCCGCAGCAATTGGCGGTTTAAACAACGCCACCCGCAAAAAGGGGTCGAGGTAGCCCGCAAATGGGCAAGGCCGGACTATATCCCTCTTGTAACGGCCCAACCACACCAAGGATCGGAGGACACCACCCATGGCCCATCCCATCACTAACATTCGCACAAGTTCCAAGGAGCAAGCACGGCCGGCAGAAGACACGGCCACAACAGAGGACCTCCTCCGATTTGTCCGCGCTCTGCGCAGCGCGGGAATTCTCGGCTTCCTGACTGGACTGCTGGAGCAAAGAGATCCCGTTCTCCACATCACAGTGGGGCAAATGAATCAGGTCGGCGTCAAGCACGCGATCAACAACCTTGAGCAGTTGGCCGCCTTTATGGGCTCGATGTCCCAAGAGAGCTGGGATATGGCGCTGCACGCCTTAGGAAACGGTCTGGAGAGCATGGCGGGCACGAAGCCGTCCCGGCCAGGAGAAGGCATGGGCATATTCCAGCTGTTGGGCGCTCTGAAAAATCCTGATACCGCGCAGGGCCTCCGCACCCTCTTAAATTTTCTCGAAGGATTTGGCCGGTCGGTGGGTGGCCGCACGTCCCTTCCCGAGGACACAAAATAGGGTGCCGTCCTGATCCCACCTGCAGGCTATGCTAAAATCCAGGAGAACAAATTTTTCTCCAAAGGGGATGATTCCGATGAGCTTTTTCAAGTCGCTCAAGAACATGGCCGAGGGACAACCTGCCCAAAACATGCCGGATCACCTGTGCCAGAGCTGCAATGTGGCCATGCAGTACCACGGGCCCCACGCTCTTCGCACCGGCGGCATGAACCGCGGCTGGGGGGTAGCCGCCGACATGCTGCTGGGAGCTCGCGATGAGACCATGTTTGACCAGATGACGGAAAAGAACGTCATTGTACATGTCTTCGTGTGCCCCGAATGCGGCCGTCTAGAGATGGTAAATGATCCACGGCGCGGATTCTAGCCAGAGCGGATTGCGTCTCCCGCCAAGCCGTGGCCGGGAGACGCAATCTGAAGAGCGGGAAGAATGCGGCAGAGGCAAGGCAACCGGAGGAGTTTGCAGCGCCTGCGCGCTTCCCGAGGACGCTAGGCAGTGGCCGTTTTGCTCCGCCCAACAACTCATCCGGTAAATTTTACTGAGAAAAATAGTCTATGCTCATGAATTTGGGATATAATACTATCACATGGTCATAAATTCTATCTCAGGAGGCTTCCCAATGTCCTCTCAGCAAGCGGAACGGCGGCGCAGGGAACTGATTGCCGAGTACTCTTCCATCCAGCCCATCCAAACGGATGGCCTGGGCAAATCCGGCACCGTGTACCAGAGGCAGCTGGTGGCATTTCATGTCGGGCTGTTTCACGGCATGGTCTCTCTGGCCAAAACGGACGAAGACTTCCGGCAAGTCGAAGAACAGCTTACCACTATCAAGGGGCTGCTTCCATATTATGACACCCGCCCAGCTGTCAACGCCTGAGCGGGTGTCTGTATGTCTTGCGGAGCATAGACCTCAGACGGGTTCAGGGCGCAATGCGTCCGTTGCGCAGGTCATCATCCATAAACGGGAACACCATCTCGGGGTTCGGGTGCAGGATTGTCTCATCTTTGCCGTCATAGTCTATCGCGTTTAAAAAGTGCCGCATCACCTGCAGGCGCGACTCGCGCTTGTCATCCGCCCTGACTACAACCCAGGGACTTTCCGGACTGCTGGTGCGGATAAACATCTGGTTGCGCGCCACACTGTAGTCATCCCAACGTTTCAACGCCTTGGCATCCATCGGGCTCATTTTCCACCGTTTCAGCGGGTCGTCCTGCCGCGAATCGAGACGGGCCTTCTGTTCGTCTTTATGAATGTCCAGATAGTATTTGAAGATCTGAATGCCGGAGTGCCGCAGCATCTGCTCAAAATAGGGCACCGTTGTCATGAATTCCTCATATTGCTCGGGGGTGCAAAAATCCATGACACGCTCAACTCCTGCCCGGTTGTACCAGCTCCGGTTAAACAGGGCAATTTCCCCGCCTGAGGGCAAGTGCGGGACATAGCGCTGAAAATACCACTGGGTCGATTGCCGCGGCGATGGTTTGTCCAACGCCACCACGTGCGTCTGGCGGGGATTCATGTGCTTAGCGAAGCGGCGGATCGTGCCGTCCTTCCCCGCTGCATCCCGCCCTTCAAAAATCACGAGAATCTTGCTGCTGTGCGCAGCGACATGCATCTGCACTTTGAGGAGCTCCACCTGCAAATCCCTCAGGTCCTTCTCATAGGAACTCTTCACCTCAGCCGCGCTGGGCTCTCCGTCTTTGTGTTTTTTATGACCCTTCGCCATAACATCCTCCTTGTGTGAAATGAGATTCTCCTCATCGCTGACCGACCCCATCAAGAGACGTGTGCCTACCGCTTGCTGCCATCTTACCGCACCCTGACAGTTTCGCCCAGCACCGGAGCCGTCTCAGGATTTCAGCAGGCGGCACGCCGCCCTTCCCCAAAATCATGGCTTGTACCAGGCGCCCCGTAAGGGAATAGCCCTCTGGCGGTGTATGATTATAGAGTAGCAGGAGGGTGCCACATGAATCTATTTGCGGCAGGACTGGCGAGCGCTTCATCCTTCCTGCACCTGGGCTGGAACACAGCCATGCGCTCCACATCAGGAAATTTGCGCTTTGTCTGGCTTCTGGTGCTGACGGGCGGCCTCTTTGCCGCTGCCGGCACCCTGGTGTTGGGAATTCCCTGGAATTTCGGGACGGTATGGCCGTGGGTCCTGGCCACGGTCGCCGTCCACTCCCTATATTTCGCATCCCTCGCCCAAAGCTACCGGAAGGGAGCCTTGCGCGACGTCTACCCGGCGGCTCGGGGCGGCGGGATCCTGTTCAGCATTCCCTTAGCCCTGATCGTGTTCCACCAGATCCCCGGAGTGTATGCTGTCACCGGCGCCTGCCTCATCGCAGCTGCCGTGATCATCCCTTCGCTGCGGCATGGGGGGAATCTGGCGACGCTGGCGTGGGTTCTCAGTGTCGCTGCACTGATCGCCCTGTACTCTGCCATCGACAGCCATAGCGTGCACTTCATCTCCCCCTGGCCTTATATTTCTGCCCAATATCTTGGCACCGCCCTTGTGCTGGCTCCCTGGGCTCTCGGTTCTGGCCAGCGCAGTCCTGCTGGCCCCGCGACCCTGTCGGGCATTGGCAGCGTAATCTCCTACCTGTTGGTACTGTATGCCTACCAGCGTGCAGCGGTCGCCCCTGTCCTGGCCCTACGGCAAATCGCCATCGCCTTTGCGCCCTTCGCCGGCTGGCTTGTCCTGAAAGAACCATGGCACGTGCGATCTGTGTTCGTATCCGCTGCCATTGTGCTGGGTTGCCTGCTGATTGTGCTCCGGTAGATAGTCCTCAAGTCCGACACTGGCAGTGGCCCATCTGGGCGCGGTGTGAGATCATAGAGAAGTCCGGGCCATAACTTAAGGAGAATTAGGAGGGAATCCAATGAAGGCGGTAATTGTCACGAAATTCGGAGGACCAGAGGTTTTAAAAATCGCTGACATTC
>JAKAAS010000159.1 GCA_021802225.1 Bacillota bacterium | reverse complement strand
TGCACCGGGCGTTGGCAGGCTAACCATACGATGGTCAGGCTCGGACGGAGCCTTCGGGGAGCGAATGGAGTACACGCCACCGCCATGAACCGAGAAGCCCCTGCCTTCAGGCATGGGGAGTCGTCACGAAAACAATGAACCAACTTCTATCAAGCAATTGCAGTATGGATGCCATTCCCCAGTGCGAATGGCCACCAATGCGCTCTCCTGTGCCTTCGCTTTAAATGCGTCGTGCGACCCCATTTTCTCGACGGAATAAGGGAGCAAGAGATCTTTCAACACCGGCCATGTATCTTGCTGACAACTCTCCTGCGCCACCCATACCGACTCGACGGCGGGCAAGGTGGCCAGAATCCCTTCCACAACCACCTTAAAGGGAATCATGCCCGGCGCAAAGTTCAGATGAATGCACGGCACATCTCTTGGTTCAGGGTATCCCGCGTCGGTAATCAAAATAAAATCATGATGGCCAGCCTTCCCCAACCACATCAGAATGTCAGGATGAAGCATACGGAACACCGATAATTGCCTCCTCAGTTAAACCGGACTCTGCGCCTTGCCCTTGCGATTGACGGCATCCAGGAGCACAGCCAAAAACACCACCAACCCATAGATAACCTGGGAGTAATAGGGTGAGACGTTGAGCAGATCCAGTCCGTTGGTCAGAACACCCAGGGTCAATGCACCGAGCAATGTTCCCCACAGGCTGCCGATGCCGCCTACGAGAGAAACGCCTCCAATTACCACGGCTGCGATAGGAGTCAGCACGAGCGTTGTGCCTGCACTGGCTGTAGCCGCGTCTAATAATCCCGCCTCAATGATGCCTGCTGCAGCGTAAAGGATCCCCGCCCAGATGTATACCTCGAGCCGCACTTTCTGTACGGGAATCCCCGAGAGATAGGCAGCCTGCGGGTTCCCTCCAGACACATAGACTGAGCGTCCCCAGACGGTTCGGGACATGACAAACGCAAAGAGGCCAAACACCCCAAACATGATGAGTACCGGAACTGGAATCGGACCGATTTGGCCTCCCCCAAAGTATGCAAAGCCGGACGGCAATGGAGCGATAGTGCCTCCCTGGGAATACGTCAGGGTCAGCCCTGAGGCCATTGCCCCTGTGGCCAGGGTAACGATAAATGGAGCCATGCGTAACCGGGTTACGCTCAGCCCATTGACCAACCCGACAATCGCGCCAATCAGAAGACCAATGACCAGGACCAACAGAACTGGAAGATGGTTGCGGACCAAAAGTCCCGCAGACAACATCCCCACGAGACCTACGACAGGTCCGGACGACAAATCGATGCCACCCGTAAGAATTACCAAGCTTTCCCCCAGAGCGACAATCGCCATCATGCTCGTTTGGGTAATCAAGGTCAGCCAGTTACTCACCGTCAGAAAATATGGGGACAAAATTGTCAAAACGATAATCAGCCCTAAAAATCCGATGAGAATCGGTGCCCGTTCGCGAATTCGGGACCATGTGGAAAATACTGTACGTTCAGGCTTATTGTTTCCGTCACTCGCTGATGGTGGCATAACGCATAATCTCCTCCTGTGTAGTGTCGGCCGCCGTCAAGATGACCCGGAACCGCTGCTGGGCAAAGACCGCAATCCGATCACACACCCGAAACAGCTCTGGGAGTTCGGAGGATGCCATCACAATGGTCAATCCCTGCTGTCGAAGTTTTTCAATGGCATCGTAAATCTCGGCCTTCGTGCCCACGTCAATTCCCCGGGTGGGTTCATCCAGCAAGAGAACTTGGGGATGAGTGGCCAAGACACGGCTCAGGATCACTTTTTGCTGCATGCCTCCACTGAATTGCCCGACCGGTTGATCCCACCGATCATCAGGGATATCGAACTGATGCGCCCAAGGTCTTACGTCGTCCTGAGCTTGCCGCCGAAGAAAAATTCCCAGAGGGCCCCGAAACTTTTCCAAAAGGTCCAAGATCAGGTTGGTTTCCACGGAAGCGGTTCCCACGAGTGCATCCACTTGCCTATCTTCAGGAACCAGCACCACTCCGGAGTGGATAGCATCCGCGGGAGATGACCATGCTGCCGATTTGTCAAAAACCTTCAGACTTCCTTTAAAGGGCATATTCCCACTTAGAGCCAGCAGGACATCCGTGCGGCCAGCCCCGACAAGCCCAGCCAGTCCCAGAATCTCCTGAGTATAGACCTTCAGTTCCGGAACCTCTACGTGAGTTGCGGTGACAAAAGACTGCAGACGCAGAGCCGTGGGAGAAGACTCCCCATAAACCATAGGTTTATGGGGCGCCGCTACTGCTAATTTCCTGCTCACCATGGCCGTAATCAAAGCATCTTCTGACCAGCTGCTGATTGGGCGGTCATCAATGATGCGCCCATCGCGCAGCACAATCGCCCTCGAGCACACAGCCAAAATTTCATCGAGTTTATGGGATACGTAGAGCACCAGGATTTGTCGCTGCGCGGCTTTACGCATAATCGCAAAGAGGTGGGAGACTTCGGCTGGGGTCAACGAGGACGTCGGCTCATCCATAATTAAAGTGCCCACCTGATGCCCCAGCGCCTTAGCCACCTCGACAAGCTGCTGTTGCCCTAGGCTCAAGTCCCGCATGTTTTGAGCAGGATTCACACGCAATCCCACATCATCCAGAAGACTTGTCGCCATCTTTCTCATCTCATCGCGGCGGATACGGCCCCACGGCGTATGGGGCCAGTGTCCGGCTACAATGTTCTCTTCCACAGACAGATTGGGAATCACCGTCAGTTCCTGATAAATGACAGCCACCCCGTGAGAGAGGGCGTCTGCGGGATTTTTCCACGCAACCGACTTCCCGTCGATGACAAGACGCCCGCCATCGGCTTTCTGAGCGCCCGCCAATATCTTGATCAGCGTGCTCTTTCCGGCGCCATTCTCCCCCACCAAGGCGACGATTTCACCGCCTTCAGCTTTCCATGTCACATCATTTAAGGCGATGACTCCCGGAAATCGTTTGCTGACGTGTTCGACGCTAAGGCTGATTCCCATCGCTTTCCACCTCTGTGCTCAGGATGCAGACATCCGCTTGCCCCATAAGCTGACTGAGTTGATATTTTGCGGTGTCACCACCACATAGGGCCAATACACGACATGGCCAGGGGCGGGTTTCTTGTGAATAGCATCTAGAGCATAGTGCACCGCCTCTTCGGCCATCGAAATAGGATGCTGGGCGACAATGGCATCAACATGCCCTGTTTTCAGCTCATGCACCCCGATGGGACTGCCATCTACACTCACTTGAATAATGTGGTGAGCACTGGACGGGGGATAAAAGCGGTGAGCTGCCTGAATGGCCTGGGCCGCCCCGGCCGAAGATTCATCATTCGCTCCGAATACCGCATCAATGGCGTTAGAACCAGAGGTTTGCGGGTGCGCCTGCAAAATATCCGACATCGCCGCATACCCGCCGCTGTCGCTGTAATTACCGTTGGCGGTAGCAATAATATGAATGGCGGGGTATTTGCCCAGTTCTTCTCGCAATCCGTCATGCCGACCCAATCCCGATGAGGTGGACAGGGGTCCGTCAATTTCGACCACGTTGCCCTTGGCTGTGCCAAATCGCTTGGTCAAGAGTTTCACAAGCGTCTTCCCCGCTTGTTCACCCAGTAATATATTGTTCGATTCCACGGTAGTGTAGACGACGCCGCCCGTCGCTCCCCGATCTACCAAAACTACGGGAATATGCGCCTTATTGGCTGCTTCAATAGCCGGCACAATCGCGCTGGAGTTCACCGGATTAATCACGAGCGCCTGTACGTGTTGCGCTATTAAATCCTCGACCTGTTTGAACTGGGTGGTCGCACTATTGTCGGCGCTGTCACTGCGAATGATCGCATGGAATTTCTTACCCCCATCGATAATTCCCAACTGCGCCGCTTTAAAATAAGGAATGCTTAAGCTAGAGACGTCGGCACCAATGACAGGTTCCTGCGCCTTGGACGCCGCTGGAGTACCGCAACCGGCCAGCGTCATGCTGAGTCCCACGGCTACCGCCGCTCCCCCCGTTATCTTCTTTATCGAAACCTTCATTGAATTCGGCCTCCTTCGTGATTATCAATCCCCAGATCAGGTCGATTCCCGAACAACTAGCCGGGGCGTCAAAATGCTGAGGGAGGGCGCAAGCACCACGCCATTTTGGGAAGCTTCAATGGCCGCGATAAGATGGCGAGCGCTTTCTTGACCCAAAACATCGACCGGCTGATGGACCGTTGTCAACCTTGGATGCACCAAGACCGACGGCAAGATATCATCAAAACCCACAATGGCAACATCTTCCGGCACTCGCACGCCGCGCTCCTGCAAATATTTCAAGGCTCCCAGAGCAGACAGGTCATTCGCCGCAAACACCGCCGAAACCTTTCCGGCTAGAGTTCGCATACCCTCATAACCCGCATTAAACGTGTACCCCTCAGGACCTTCCCATATATGGACTGGCTGTCCGAGCGCCTCCATCACGTCTTGATAGCCTCTCTGCCTTTGCTTGGCACTATCCGAATCGCGGCCCGCAATAAACCCAATATCCCTGTGACCGCGCTGCACCAGATGATTCACCGCTTCGATTGCCCCTGCATAGTGATCGACGGTGATCTGAGTGGCGGTCTGACTGCTCAGTCCGCGGTCGGCCACGATAAACGGCAGAGCGCCCATCGCGTTGGCTTGAATAATCTCTTCAGCGTTCACGCTGCTAATCAGAATCAAGCCATCCACCGCCTGCTCCCGCAACTTGTAGACGGCCATCTGTTCCTTTGCCAGGTTCCAATCTGTCTCAACCACAATCACCAGATAACCCTGCTGAGCCGCAAAGGTTTCAATGCTCCGCACGACAGTGGGAAAAAAGGGATTCGTCAAGTCCGGGAGAATCACACCCAAAAGATAACTTTTACGCGTGACCAAACTGCGGGCGTTTCCGTTCGGCACATAGCGCAAGGAGTGTACCGCCGTCCAAACCTTTTCCGCTGTGCCGGGATCCACGGGTCCGCTCTTGTTAATGACCCGCGAAACCGTACCCACTCCAACTCCTGCCAACCGCGCAACATCTTTGATAGTGCTCACCAGGAAACCACCCTTTGTGGAAACGTTTCCATCTGTTAATTTAGTCCCCCAAGTCAAGAATGTCAAGAGCATTTTTTCATCCGGTTGCGTTTATGCGCTATATTCCGTCTATTCTAAACTTATGCGGTTCGTTGGAGCTGCCGCAGATTTACCACAAAGTAATCTACCGCCTGCCCAGCGGCGGGATGATCGGCGCCAGCGGCACAGGCGCCCGCTCCACGGCGCGCCCTTCGTGCTGACTTTCTCACAAACACGTGAAGATGTGCTGTCCGTCCTCCGGACTAAATCCCAGGGACCGACCTGTTCAGAAGCAGCCTCATATGCCGCCTCCCCGTCAGCGAGCGTTGACCTCCCTGCTCCCGCCGTTGTCTGGACATATGGCCCACCCAAGGATTCACCGGACGAGAAGCTCTGCGGTCTGGTTTTAACGAAAGGCCCGCGCCTCCTAGCGGATAAGGACCAAGATCGCCACACTCACTGCGCAGATGGCGAGGATA
>JAKAAS010000158.1 GCA_021802225.1 Bacillota bacterium | reverse complement strand
CGGAAGGTTTGTCGATCCCGCCGAGCACCAGTGGATAACAATTTTCCTCCAAAGCCTTTTCCACCGCCCGGGCTAAAACGCGGCTGACCTTGACAATTTCGTCCAGATACTTCAAGTTGCCGCCGTGCGCCATTTCCCGGCTCTCTGGCACGGGCACGGGCAAATTCCCTAAATCCACCACCTGATGGCCGGCCTGCCGCAGTTTTTCGTGCAGTCCGGCATAGCGTATGGCGCTAGGCCCCATGTCCACCCCGCGCCGGTCAGCCCCGTAATCCAATGGCACCCCGATAATGCGTACGGTCTTCGATTCCATAAGGGCTCCTCTCTGCTGCTGTCATATCTTTCTATTATACCGGAGGCGGGCTCAATCCCGGACCAATAAGTGGGTCGGAGGGGGTGCCTGCAAAAGTTTTTCAGGCCAGCGGCCTTTAAGAAACCACCGCTCCGTTCCCAAAAATATATACCACGCCAGCTTCCTTTGGTAGGCAGGGTCCACGAGCAGACGTTCTTCCTTGCGGTTGGTGATAAATCCCACCTCGACATTGATGGCGGGCATCTGGGCATGGCGCAGCACATACTGGTCAATGCGGGTCACCCGGCGCCGGGTATTGGTAAAATACTGCAACTCTTCTTGCACGTCATGGGCTAGATGATATGAGCCTTTGCCATCCCAGTAAAAAGTCTGGGGGCCCCGCCAGCGGGGCCCCGCCGAATTGCAGTGAATGTCGATCAGCACGTTGCCTTCCGTCTGGTTGATCCACGCGACCCGCTGCTGCACACGGTACTTTCTGTTCGGAGGAATCTTTCCCGGTTCATCCCATGTCAGGACCACCCTGGCTCCCGCCGCCTCAAACCACTGCCGGAGCGCTAACGACACCGCTAAATTGACCTGGTCTTCGCGCGCAATCCGTCCCTTGGCCCCAGGGTCGTATCCCCCATGGCCGGGGTCAATCACAATCGTCCGGCCCCGCAGCAGGGCCCCCTCGATTCCTATTGGCGCTGCCGGCACGGTCCCTGCGCCTGCGAGCAACACACCCATGACGGCTGCCGCTATCCACGCCATAATCCACCGTCCGACCCTGCGTACGGCCCCGCCTTCCTTGTTCACATCTTTCCCCCTGTTCCTGTTGGATCCTTATCCTCTTTTTCTGGCTATTGATATTCGGCGCCCTGCGGGTAGTGTGAGCGAGATGGTCGGAGACTATGAATGGCCGCGGAATATACACGAGAAATTTTGTCAGGTATCTATTGCCTAGTTCTATCCGCCTACAGCAATCACCCTGCTCGGTACGCAGTTTAGTTAAGTAACTTCGATATAAAACCGCACCCAATCACTTCACTTATTTGACATCACAGAAGTTTTTAGTAGATCTTGGCCCTCACGCTGATGTTTATTTGTTTTACTTGTGGTACATTATCATCTAGGAGGGATGAATTATGGTGGGTACAAAGATCCGTGACCTGAGAAAGAAGCTGGGGTTAACTCAAGAGCAGCTCGCAGGCGACGAGTTGACCAAAAGTTATGTAAGTCAAGTTGAGTTGGGCCGTATCCATCCATCCCACAAAGCCTTGGATATCATGGCCGGTCGCCTGGGCAAACCCTTGGGATTCTTTTTGGAGAACGGTGACGATATGCGCACCATCGAAGTGCTGCTGAAAGCCGCCCAGGCATTATGGAACAGCGGACGTCTTGAAGACGGCATGCTCGGACTGCAAGAGGCCTTGACCTTGGCGGAACGGACGGGGCGCGAGGACATTCTCGCCCGCATTAAAGCGACGATGGGCAGGCTGGAAATGTCGCAGGGCAATCTCGATGCCGCACTGGCTCACCTCGAAGAGAGTCTCCTGCTCATCCACCCGGATGACCATCCTGTGCAAGCCATTGAAATCGCCAACACTTTGGGGATGGCCGCGGCGCGCCACGGCTCTTTTCACAAAGCCATGAATTCATTTCAGCAGGCTCTAGAATATGCGGAGCGGCTGACGACGCGCGAGGGGCCGAATATTCGCGCCGAGGCCGCCCAGCATTACGGCGACTTCTGTTACAGCCAAAGACAGTGGGTCTCATCCCTGGAACTGTACCGCACAGCCTTAGACGAGCCGCAGAAACTCATCAGCCCTCCCCGGCGCGCAGAACTGCTAACCCGGATTGCCGCGGCGGAATGGCGTCTGGGGCACCAGCCGGAAGCTGCTGGTGCTATTGAGGAAGCCCTGACCCTTTTGCCGGAGATACGCGGCAATGAAGAGCGCGCAGCGCTTCAAGCGGACATCGCGCAGGTGCTGACGGACTTGGGGCGTGGCGAGAAAGCCAGGGAGTTGCTGGAGTCCTCGCTGGCGGTATTCGACCGCGTGCATTTTCAAGAAGGGCAGGCGGTGATTTTGGAAGGGCTGCTGCGCACCGCTGACTCTGAAATTGTTCTGGACCGCTATGCCACGCGCGTGCTGAACGCCCCGGACAGTTGGCCCTGGCAGGACACAAAAATCTTTGCTTTGAGGGTTCTCGCCCGCCGGGCAGTGGCGGTAGAGGATTTCGCACTGGCTAAAGATTATTTAAGCCGCGCCTTGGCCATAGCCCCGTCCAGCGGGCAGCGCGACCTGCAATGTGAATATTATATTGTGCAGAGCCAATTAGGCGATGCCCATGCGCTCACGCATTTATGGGCACATTTGAGCGATGCCGGCAATGACGCGTCGGAACCGCGGAAATTCACTCCCCGCCTTCCTGTCATTTCGGCGCCCGAACTGGTTGGCGTCGGCATCAGCTGACTTTCCGGCTTCCCAAAAAGCCCGAGGCATGCATCTGCGCCCCGGGCTTTTTCGATGATGCGCGTCCACTCACCGGCAATAAAAAAAGCCCCCAAAAGGGCTTTTTTAGCGTTTTGAGAATTGCGGAGCTTTCCGTGCCTTCTTCAATCCATATTTCCGCCGTTCCTTCATACGCGGGTCCCGTGTTAAGAATCCCCGCTGCTTCAAAGATACACGTAAATTCGTATCGACCAACAGAAGAGCGCGCGCAATCCCGTGACGCACCGCGCCAGCCTGTCCCGACACCCCGCCACCCTCAACCCGCACGAGGACATCAAACCGCCCTACCAGCTCTACCGAATTAAGAGGAGCCATTATCCCTTTTTGCAATGTCAAAAGCGGAAAATAGTCCTCCATCGCCCGCCCATTAATTAAAACCCTGCCGGTGCCTGGCACCAAGCGAACACGCGCAACGGCATTCTTGCGGCGTCCTGTTCCCCAGAATTGCGCAACTGCCATTAAATTTTAACCTCCCATACTTGCGGCTGCTGTGCGCTGTGAGGATGTTCTCCCTGTGCGTACACTTTGAGCTTCTTGTACATCGCCCGACCGAGACGGTTATGCGGAAGCATTCCGCGCACGGCTTTTTCCATAACGAAAGCGGGTTTCTTTTGCATTAACTGGCGGTAGACAGTCCGCTTCAATCCGCCCAAGTACCCGGAATGATGAAAATAAATTTTTTGATCCAGCTTGCGGCCAGTCAATAGTACTGTTGAAGCGTTGACAATGATCACATAATCACCTGTATCAACATGAGGGGTATATGTGGGTTTATGCTTTCCGCGAAGCAATGTTGCTGCAACAGTAGCAACACGACCCAGCGGCAATCCGGCGGCGTCAATCACATACCAGTTGCGATCAACGTCTTGAGACCGGGCCATATAAGTGGACATGAAATTTACCTCCTACCTCTGTGTGCCGGCGACACTGCCGACAACCGAACATTAGTATTTTACGGGCTCGCTGGTCTAATGTCAAGGACAGATCACCTGTCGCAGACACTCCGCGGTGGCTGGAATTCCCTGGCCCGATTCCGGCCCCGAACATCCCGTCAGCCTCTTGGCTCCATCCGGCCGTACGGGGCCAAGTGCCAGTTCATCGGTCGCGCCCGCAGCCTAATCTTAGACTCTGGCACTTCTGCGGCCCGGCTATTTTGGTTCAGCGCAATAGTCCCCGTTCCAGACAATATCCAAGAACAGCCCGGGATCCGGGATGCCTTCGGTATTGAAGAGGAGAATTCGCGACTGGGATGTCAGGCGAAAAGCCTCGCGGGCTTTATGGAAGCGCGGGTCATCCATGAGCGACACCAAGAGGCCCAGCGGCATGCTTCCAGACTCTCCGGCCAAAATTCTGGGATCCTCCCCAAGGGGATTGGAGAGAATGCGGGTCCCGCGCGCGGCAACAGAATCGGAGCACGCCACAAAGAAACCGGCCCATGATCGCAGCAGCGGCCACGCCAAGGGATTAGGCTCCCCACAGGCCAGCCCGGCCATCACTGTTTCCATCGGGCCCCCGATTTTTGCCAGCTGGCCATCTGACCTGCGGGCCGACTCCAACAGCGCCGGCGCCAGGGTTGGCTCGGCGATGAGAATGGTGGGGCAGTTGGCAGCCCCATAGCGATTCGCGTAAAACCCCGTGACGGCAGCGGCCAGGGAACCCACTCCTGCCTGCAAAATCACGTGCGTGGGAGGTTCCATCCCCTGGGCACCCAACTGCTGGAAAGCTTCCAGAGCCATGCTCAGGTATCCTTGAGTCACCCACCGGGGTATCTGCTCATAGCCTGGCCACGAGGTGTCTTGGATCAGCAGCCAGCCGTGCTCAGCGGCTTGCTGGGCCACATGCTGCACGGTGTCGTCATAGTTCATGTCGGTCACATGCACTTCGGCACCCAGCGCAGCAATTCGCTCGACACGGGACGAACGGGTGCCAGCAGGCAAAAAGATCACCGCCCGCTGACCGAGTTCCCGGGCTGTCCACGCCACTCCCATGCCGTGATTTCCGTCACTGGCCGCCGCCAGGGTCACGCAAGGCGCCCACGATGCAGCGGCTTTTAGGGAGCTTGCGCTCACAGGGCTTTCTAAACGCCAGCGTTCAGCCAAGGCGCGGGCAACGGCCCAAGTGCCACCCAGTATCTTAAATGAGTGAATCCCAAACCGCTTGGCTTCGTCTTTGACATAAATGCTGCGTACCCCCGCATAAGCCGCCAGATGCGGCAGGCTATGCATCGGCGTTTCCCGGTATTCCGGCCACGTGCGGTGGTAAGCCAAGATTTCTTCCGCAATGGCAGGGGTGAGATGCGCCAGTAGCGGCACATCCTGATAGTCTGCCTGGACGTTCTCTATCCATTCCACCGTGTTGGCCATATGCACCCGACTCCTTTGCCTCGACCTTGATTAAGTGAGATTGATCGTATAATATACTACATACTATACGAAATCAATGGAGGAGTGCAACAGATGATAGTGCGCGCAGGGCTCTTGCAGTTGCATCACGAATTGCCTGGAGAGCTGGATATCGCAGTCCATAAGGAGGCTGCCATTGAAAAACACGTAGAGTGGATAAAGAAAGCCGCCGCTCAGTCTGTCAATGTCTTATGCCTGCAGGAGCTGTTCTTTGCCCCTTACTTTGCGGCCGAACAGGACAGGCGGTGGTACCAAGCGGCTGAAGCCGTGCCAGATGGCCCCACCGTGACTTTGATGAAGACTCTGGCCAAAAACTACCGCATGGTGCTGATCGTTCCCCTGTATGAGGAAGCCATGGCCGGGGTCTATTACAATACCGCAGCCGTTATCGACG
>JAKAAS010000157.1 GCA_021802225.1 Bacillota bacterium | reverse complement strand
TCGTGTCCCCAATCCCATCGGCTAAGAGCGCGCCAATGCCAATGGCCGACTTAATCGTCCCCTGAAACAGGGTCCCGGCTTCGGTCACTCCCAAGTGCAGCGGATAGTCATACGTCCGGGCCATCAGCCGGTACGCGGCCATCATCGTGGGCACGTCCGAGGCTTTCAGCGATACCACGATGTTATCGTAATCCAAGTCATTGAGGATTTGGATGTGATGGGCCGCGGATTTGACCAGCGTCTCCGCCGTGCGCCCGTAGTCGTGAAGGAGTCCCTTTTCAATCGAGCCCGAATTCACCCCGATGCGAATGGGAATCTGGCGCTCCTTCGCCGCCCGCACCACTTCCTCCACACGCTCGCGCGCCCCAATGTTGCCCGGATTGAGGCGCAACTTGTCCACGCCCCGCCGAATCACCTCGAGCGCTAGGCGGTAGTCAAAGTGAATGTCAGCCACGACGGGAATCGGCGAGTGCCGGACAATTTCCCCCACCGCCTCAGCTGCCTCGTGGTCTGGCACTGCGACCCGCACCACCTCACAGCCGACGTCGACGTAGCGGGCAATTTCTTCGAGCGTTCCCCTCACATCGCGCGTGTCGGTCTTGGTCATGCCCTGCACGACGACCGGCGCGCCCCCGCCTATAATCACGTCCCTTACGCGCACTGCTTTAGTCATATTGGCCCGAAGACAGCACCATTCGGACACACCCCCCTTTTCACTCGGCACTCTCTCCTTATCTTAACACTCGCCAGAGAATCAGGCATGGAATAAATGTTCGACTTCGCGGAACGTTACAAACAGCACCAGCGCCATCAGCAGGATGAATCCCACGAAGTGAATCATGTTCTCATGGTCGGGGTCCATCGGTTTGCCCCGGATGCCTTCCACAATCATGAGAAACAGGCGGCTCCCGTCCAACACCGGTATGGGCAGCACATTGAACAGCCCGAGGTTGGCGGACAGCGCGGCCGCAAGCAGCAGCAGCTGCACCAGACCGGTATGGGCCGCCTGGCCGACCAGCTCCGCAATTCCCACCGGGCCTGTAAGGTCAAACGGGCCCTGGCCGTCAACCAGCCGGTACAGAGCCTGGAACCAGGCTCCGGAGAGGTCTACGGTCTGAGTGATGCCCGAGCCTAGAGCCTGCAAGGGATTTTGCCGGACAGGCATGAAAGTGGGCTGGATCCCAATAATGTACTCTTTAAGCTTTTTGTCGTACCGCGTCGTCATGGGAAAGGTCTGCAGCGATTGGTGACGCTCCACGGTCACGTTCATCACATGGGTTTTGTGGGCAATGATGGCGCTGGCGAGATTCTCCCAGTCCGTTACCCGGGTGTTATCGATCTTGACAATCCGGTCGCCCGGACGGATGCCTGCCTCGTACGCCGGATAGTGGGGAAGGGCCTGCGCTACGGTGGTGGTGGGGGTGGGAATGCCAACCGGCCCGAAGCAGATGGCATAGAGCACGGCGGCCAGCACCAGGTTCATGATGGGTCCGGCCAGGACGACCAGAAACCTCTGCCATAATGGCCGGTTGGGGAATTCCCGGGGATCGGCGCTCTTATTGCCTTCCATTCCCGCCAGGCGGTTGTACCCGCCCAAGGGGATAATGCGCAACGCATACAGGGTTTCACCAAACCGGTGCTTGTAAAGCGCGGGTCCAAACCCCAGAGCAAACTCATCGACACGCATGCCAAAGGACTTGGCAACCAGAAAGTGCCCAAGCTCGTGAACCGCTACCAGCACGCCAAACACCAAAACGATGGCGATTACCGTCGTCATCGGCTGCCCCCCTTACTGGCGATAGCGCATCGCCACATCTGCCGCCTGCGTCCGTGCCCACTGGTCGGCTTCCAGGATCTGCGCCAACCCGGACACTTCTTCATTGTCCGCGAAGTCGTTCAGCACCTCTTTAATAATGTCAATAATGGAGAGAAATTGAATGGACCGCGCCAGGAACAACGACACCGCCACTTCATTGGCGGCATTGAGCACTGTGGGCATAAGACCCCCGGCCAGTCCTGCCTGCCGGGCAATCGTCAGCGCTTCAAAAGTGCCGGTGTCAGGGGCCTCAAAGGTCAGCGGCTGGCGTGTCAGGTCCAGCGGCAACGAATCCATGGCCCACCGCTCAGGCCAGCTAAGCGCCACCTGCACGGGCACCGCCATATCTGGCCAGCCCAATTGCGCCATGGTTGCCCCGTCCACAAATTCGACCAGAGAATGCACGATGCTCTGAGGGTGAATCAGCACCTCCACCTGCTCGTAAGGCACCGAGAAAAGGTGATGGGCTTCGATGAGTTCCAAACCCTTGTTCATCAGGGTCGCGGAGTCTACCGTGATTTTGGCTCCCATCGACCAATTCGGGTGGTGGAGCGCATCTTCTACGGTGACCGACCGCAAGTCTTCCCTGCTGCGCCCTCTGAAAGGCCCGCCGGAGCACGTCAGCAAAATCCGCCGCACAGGCTGGCCTGGAGCCAGGCACTGGAAAATTGCCGAGTGCTCGCTGTCCACCGGAATAATTTCCCGCCCGGACTCATGGGCGACCTTCTGCACCAAGTCTCCACCCGCCACCATCGTTTCTTTATTGGCCAGCAAAATGTCCTTGCCGTTCTCCAAGGCCGTAAGGGTGGGCAGCAACCCGGAAAAGCCGCTCATGGCCCCAATGACTTTGGTGGCTGGGGACGCCGCTATCTCGGCCAGAATGTCATCCATGCCGGCCGCAATGCGGGGCGCTCCCGAAGGATGCCGCCTCCGGAGCGCTGCCCCTGCCGCACCGTCGGCCAAGCCAATCCAGCGCGCCTGCAGCGCCCGCCCCATGGCCCAGAGTCTCTCACCCTGGGTGTTGGCCACCAACCCATCGACGGACACCCGCTCCGGCTCAGCCTGCACCACCCTAAAGGTTGTCTCCCCAACCGACCCAGTCGCACCAAGTATGATGATTTGCGTCATAGTCCCCTCATCTTTCCAGTTTCACAACCGCGTTATGTGCCGATATTGCCGGCCGGAGGATCCAGAACTTCGGCCAGGACCCTTATCACCACAGCCGAAATGGGCCCGACAATGAACCCCACTGGCCCAAAGAGACGCACCCCAAAATATAGGGCCCCAATGGCGACCAGCGGGTGCAGTCCCATATTCTGCCCCACCAGCCGCGGTTCGGCAATTTGCCGCAAGACGGCCACCCCGAACATCACTGCCAGCACCTCGGTACCCTGAAGGGTCCTGCCAGAAAGCATATCCACGGCGGCCCACGGCGCCAAGAGACTCGCCGGCCCCATATAAGGGACAAAATCAAGGATCCCCGCCAACACCCCAATCAGCACCGCATAGTTAAATCGGAACACCACAAGGCCCGCCATGGTGCCGAAAGCGGTCAGCGTGACCAGCAAAACTTGGGCCTTCAAGAAGCCCAACGCCCCTGCCAAAATATCATCATGCATATGGTGCACATAAGGCCGGAGTGGAGGCGGGACCCACTTGACCCCGACTTGGAGTATCTGCTGCTTGTCGCGGATCATGAAAAAGGCCGCGACTAATGCTACCATTAACATTAACATGCTGTCGGGCAGGTGGACCAGAAAGTTTGCCATTGTCCGCAGCACCGACTCCAGCATACGGACCAAGGCCCCCAGCTGCGCATGCCACTCCTCCGTGCTCAGCCCCAACACCCGACGCATCCGGCCCAAACCCGCCAGCATGCGGCTAGACAGCTGTTCGGCCGGAACCGCCAGCGATGGCAGCGCGCGGACCACCTGCGCCAACTCCGTGGCCATAACACTCAGCAGCAAAAACACAATGGATAGCAGCGCCACAATCGAGGTTCCCAGGGCAATGACCGCCGCCACGCTGCGTGACAGTCCCCATCCTTCCATCCGGTTCACGACCGGTTCAAGCCAGACAGAAAGCACAAATGCGCCGAGAAAAGGCATGAAAATGGCGCTGTACCACTTCCAGAACGCGTACATGCCAAACAGCAGCCCCGCCCAAACCAGGAGCATGCGAATATAGCTGACCATGGCATTGCCTCCATGCTGCTAATGTATGCCCAAGCCCACCAACAAATAATAGGCAATGGGCAAAGCCAGCAGGGAAGAATCAAAACGGTCCAGCACACCGCCATGGCCCGGCAAAAGCGCCCCAGAATCCTTGACGCCCGTGTAGCGTTTAATCGCCGATTCCAGCAGGTCGCCGATCTGGCCCACAATGCTGACCGTGAACCCAAAAACCAATCCGTGCCAGAGAACCATGTGCGCAATCCCAAACGCCACCACCGATACCGCTACACCGCTGACCGTGCCGCTGGCGGTGCCTTCCCATGTCTTGCCGGGACTGACGCGGGGCATAAGCTTGTGCCGTCCCCACTGCCGCCCTACAAAGTACGCGGTGGTGTCTGTCGCCCAAATGACGGCAAAAAACGCATACGAAAAGACCTGACCATGACGCAGCGCGCGGATCATCGGCAGGAATGCAAAGAACAGTCCCAGATACACGGCCACCCAAGTGGTGGTTACCGCACCCTGAAAGCTTTCTTGAGGAGAGCTGAGCAAGGACACAATAGCCACAATGGCCGCCCCCAGGACAAGAACGGGGAGCAACCCGCGCCCTATCCCCACGGCCGCCATAATGGCCCATATCCATGCTACGGTCAGCCAGGGGTAAAACACAATCCCACGGGCCCGGAACATGCGAGAAATTTCCACCACACCAATCGCTGCTAATATGGCCACACCGGCAGTCAGAACCCAACCGCCCAAATAGATGAGGAGAATGACTACCGGAATGCCAAAAGTCGCCGTGAGTATCCGCAGTCCCAGCACACGCGTAACCCCTTATTCCCGAAGGCCGCCAAAACGGCGCACCCGCTGTTGGTAGGCAACAATCGCCTTGTGTAGCTCCGCCGGGTCAAAATCTGGCCATAATGTTTCCGTTACGTAGATTTCAGCGTATGCCAGCTGCCATAGTAAAAAGTTCGATATCCGCATCTCACCGCTAGACCTTATCAGCAGGTCCGGATCGGGAAGTCCAGCCGTGTCGAGGTGGGACGCCACTGCGTTTGCAGTGAGGCAGGTCTCCTGACCCAGCGGCCGATTCTCGTCAAGCCACCGGTTCACGGCCCTCACCAGTTCATCGCGGCCACCGTAATTCAGAGCCAGATTCAACACCATGCGCGTCTGGCTGGCTGTGTCCTGAGTAGCGGTGGCCAGGGCAGCCTGGGCGCCCGCCGGCAATCCCGCCACGTTCCCAATCGTCTGGATCCGCACTCCCTGGCTTTTCAGCTCAGCAGTCTCAGAGCGGAGGAACTCGACCAGAAGAGCCATCAAAGCATCGATTTCCCGTTGGGGGCGCGCCCAGTTTTCAGTAGAAAAGGCATATACGGTCAGCACATCAATCCCGATGGCGGAACATTCCTTGACGATAGGCTTAAGAACTTTTACACCCTCGCGGTGACCCTCTGCCCGGGAGAGCCCCTTTCTGTGCGCCCACCGTCCGTTGCCATCCATGATAATCGCGATGTGCCGCGGAAGATTGCCGGATTCAATTAGTTCTGGGGAATCAGCCAAAGATTCTTTCCGAGAATCAGTTTCCATCCAGCCTCCAAAATCTCGACATCTCGCAATGAC
>JAKAAS010000156.1 GCA_021802225.1 Bacillota bacterium | reverse complement strand
ACCGAATATATAGGTAAACAGCAGTGGTCATAATGCCTGTCGCGCTCAGCGTGCTTAAGTGGGTGAGGGAGGTCGCACCATACTATAACCCGCAGGACATCGTATCAGCTTTGGGCGACATAGGCGCCCCTAGGATGGATCTTCAGGCTTTCACCGTGGGGGAAAGCTATTGGCAACCTGTCAGTGAGTGGTGTACCCAACATTACTTCTATGCCGTGGTGGATGGGTATAATCACGCGGGTGTGATTGCCCAAACCGAGGTGGAAGCAATGCCCCATCTTCTTGTGCAATTGGGCCGCGAAATGGCAGTGTTCGAAAAGTGGGTGGCCCAAGGGAAGGTGGTCAAACAGATTGACCCTCGACCCACACCTCTGCCCGTAGAGGAAATCCTGCACTCTTCATTATGGCCGCCGCGTATCGAGGACTAACCGCCGACGCGGGTTCCTCTCACGTGCTGAGGGGGTCCCGGGTCTGGCGAAACGCCCGAACCCGCCGACTTAAAGGAGGTCGAAGTGTAATGTGGAGACAGGTCATACATGAGGTGATAGACGCGGGGCTCGCTCTCGCGTTCTCCGCCGCGCTGTGGTGGACGATAGTGCAGTCCGCCACCCAAATTCATGGGAGGGGATTGTAATATGATCACTTGCTGTTTACCTATATATTCGGTGCCATTGCGGTAGCAATGGGGATTTGGCATTATTGGCATAAATAGTCCGTCTATGCGGGTTCCCTTCTTGGCGGAAGGGTTCCCGGGTCTACGGACCCCATCTAAACCAGGCGTGGCAAGCGAACCCCGCGGGGGATATGGAGTTCGCCTAATTGCGTTGCCGAAAAATTACCTGGCGAGATTCTTCAATCCCTTGCAGTATCCTAGAGGTGTTTGCCACAATGGGAGAAACATTCCATATTTTTTATGGAATGATTGTCCTCATTA
The DNA here is from genome assembly GCA_021802225.1 of Bacillota bacterium. The sequence goes on along the minus strand of JAKAAS010000156.1, from coordinate 4,700 downwards.
TTAAGGAGGGACGGGCAATGTTGGTGATGTATGTGGGACACGAAGCGGATAAAGCGGCTATTTGGCATTGGGGACCGGACGATGTGCAACGGTATACAAAACCGGACGTGTTGGCGACCAACCCCCACGAAGTCGTCATGGCGATGGGGGCGTTGCTCCTGATGCATCGCACGCATTGGATAGCGGAAGGTTGGACGCATGTATGGGTGGAAGACGCTTTCCGTTCGCGTGTGATTTGGGACACGGATCTCGCGGATTTGCCAGTGAACGATCAAGCCCTCTTTCCGTGGGTGATTGGCAAGGTGAAAGACTATGCAGCACAGTATCAATAAGAAGGAGATGGGCGGGACCGACAGCCTCGCCTAGTGAATGTGGAGGGAAGCACCATGAAACGAATGATTCAAATGATCGGGGGTCTCGGAGCGCTCGCCCTGTTGTCCGGGTGTGGGACGGGGACGCAGGCAGGGGCCGTTAAGGCGAGCCATCCTTGGCGAGCCATCGTGATCGATAATGCCGGGGTCAGCATCCAGGCTAAAGTCCCTCCGAGTTGGCCTTTACATTTTGTGGTCACCGGAGCAGGGGACGGCATCGAGGTTGGAACCACCACCCAAATGTTAGAAGTCGTTCATGGGAATCCGTATCATTGGCACCCTAACCAGTCCGTAACAACCGCTGTGTATGGCCACAAATTCGATATGAATAAAGAATTGCCAGGGTTGCCAGCATACGATTTTGTCGCGGTCAGCGTGCCCAATACCGCTGCGAACCGGGTCATCGCCCGAAAAATTATTGCGAGTGTGAAGGAGGTGAATGGCAGACGTGGTTAGCCCAGTGCAGACGTTGCTATTTTTGTTCATCGCGCTTCTCGTCGTCGGCATCATTGGATTTACTACGAGCCTGTCCGCTGCTGTCAATCGTAAGCGTGACGAAAAACGAGCTCAGGAACGTGAGAAAACCCAAAGTGAAATCGCGTATTTACGAGGTCGTTTAGACGAACTCACCACGAAAGAAAAGGGTAACGAGAGAAAGGAGGACAAATTCTAAATCGGATTCCTTGTCCTATATGTCATAATTGGTCGACATTGATGATTAACACCCACGCAGAACAACTAGTTGAATGTCCTGAATGTGGGGCGATGATACTCTAATAAGGAGGACATACTTGATGAACAAATTACTTCTGCAAACCGCGACCCTCATTGCCGTAGCCGGTGGCACAGCTTGGGCATTCTCAGCTAGTCATACTCCACACACCACAACCTCGACGTCCGCCACCTCCGGGCGGTCGTCTGCGGCTACGTCACAACACACCACCCAACAAACTACACCGTCTTCATCCACCACACCGAGTCATGCCCACACACAGACGAACCGGTCCTCAAACCCGTCATCGTCATCGAGTGGGTCGAAGGTAGCGAATACGGATTCACAGTCCCACCAGACAAATACAGTGTCTAGTGCAACTCATCCCACGTCGAACGGGATCTGGAATGTTGATCTCGTCGGATTACCCGGCAATCAAGGCACGGATTATACATTGTCTTTTGGAACGGGGGGGTTACCGGGAGTCGGGATGATTCTCCAACAAGGGATTGACACACAACACCAGGCGATGGTGGACATGTGGTCTTGGCATTATCGCACGGGATTACCTATTGCCGGGACAGGGATTTCAGGGAATCAGGCCGCTGCAGATTTAGCGAAAGTCGGCGTAACGTTTCATCCAACCTCTTGACACTCCCCACGCCTAAAAGCGGGGGTTTTACGGCGCACTTGATGATGATGTTCCAGTACTTCGCTTTGACACTCCCCACGGCTCAAGCCGGGGGATTCTCACGAGGAACCGACTGACGCCAGCTTTACTCGTAAAGGGTTTGCCAAAAGCCCCCTAGCCACTCGCTCGACATCGAGTCTGTGGTTACTTTTGCGCAGGATATTCGCCGCGCCGTTGGTGTCGGCATTTAATAGGTGTCCGTCTGTCGTGCGGTATAGTTACTGGATGCAGACGCGTTCTCCGATATAAATTTTGTTAGGATTGCTGATGTGGTTCCAAGATTTTAATTGGGAGACGGAAACCCCTAACGCACTGGCTAACGTCGAAAGATTGGCCCCGGATTGGGCAATCCAGCATTTCGGCGGATGATAGGTCCAGTGGGGAATATTGTTCACATTGCTTGTAGATCGGGGTGTCGTAGTGCGTGGAGTCGAAGTATTCGATACGCTCGATCCACACGCATTCGGATAACCCACCTTTTGGCCGACCTGAATGACGCTCGGATTGGAGATGTGGTTGATCTGTGCGAGGTGGGTGAAGTTGGTACCCAACGCCGCCGCTAATCCGCTCAGGGTAGCACCTTTCTGCGCCTGATAACAACCGTGTCCCAGGTCTGCCCAACCTTTGGCAGCGGATTTCGCGCTGGTAGACCCACTCCCTCCAGAACTCGAACTCGTATTGCCGCAGTGATACCCGCCCGCGTAATGCCCGGACGTATCAAAAGAGGTATCCTGACTGGCCGGTTGATTGTATTGGTCCACCAGTTTCGCGTTGGTGTACTTGCCGACCATAACATAGGCACTGTTATGCGGGTTCTTGCCGAAAGACACAAACACCGTGCCACAGCGCACCGGCACATGTGAGGGAAGCGTGGAGGGAGCCACGTTCGGCGTTGGCAACCTGGATGAGGATGGGTGCAAAAAGGACGGCAAGTGGATCAACCCTTGCTTGTCCATGATATACAAGCCGCCTCCGATCAGCACCAAGGCACCTGCACCTATCCCGACATCTTCCCAGGTCCGCCGATCCATGTGGTTCCCTCCATTCTGCTATGTAGAAGCCCCCAGCTGAGCCAGGGGTGTGATGATTAACGACCTTGATAGCCTTCCGCCCAGTCATCCACAATCTGGGGGATTTTGCTGCGCCAATGACGGAATTGTTCGGCACAGTCCGGTCGCGGACGGCCCATTTCTACCTGCGGGTCACAATACTCCGCTTCGGTCACCCGTTCCAGTTTCCGCTTCATTTTAGCTTGTGCGGATTGAATGGTTGCCATGATTTTCCCCTCCTACTCAATTTCCGGCCCCCGATCTGTTCGAGGACCGGGCACCTTTCCTTCAAGCGCAGTCTACCTTACCGCGTTACCCGTTGCACACGCTTTGTTCGCCATGCCTGAATCCACAAGCGGGACGCATCAGGCGGGCCCAATCCCGAGGCAATGCGGTCATTTACGGCTTGCACCACCGCGTCATGTTGAGCCGGGGTTTCCAGCGGAATGATCGCGGTGTACACATCATCGACGGTCATAGTATCGTCTGTGTAATAGCGCCGTTGCACATCACAATAGGCCGGGTTCTCCTGCCCGTGCAAGGTGCAATGGGCGTCTAAGATAGTGGCACAGTACCCACACTCTTCATTGGCATCCACGCCTTAACCTTCCTTCTGCAAGTGATAGCCCACAGTCGGGTAAATGTCCCGCATGGCGGCCACAATCGCCTGGCGGAGATCTGCTGCTGGTTCCAGAAAATCGGTGTGGCAGGCATCATGGATACAGGTTGTCACTGACCCGTCCGCCCCATCCACCACCACCCGTCCGATAGACTGGTTTTGCCCATCCATAATGGCGTAGGTAGTGACCGCTTCGGCCCGGTGCTCCGGACGGACTTCCGGGGTGATACCCCCGACGGGTTCACAGGCCGTCTTGACTTGGGACCAGGATTGGTCCAACGCGGTTTTGAAGTCCGTGTGATCGGTCTCCATCTTGTGCCAGGCATCACACATCACGACTTCGCGCACTGTGTCGAAGTCGTGGCAAGCGAAATCTCCCGGTCCTTGAGCCAAGGCTTGCAAGGCCTCCGCGCATGTCGCATACCGTCCCATCCTGATCCCCTCCTTATCCCCGTACTGCGTGATTCAATTGGTTTAATGTCTCCAAGAAATGTTGCATGGTCGCCGCATCATCCTGCGTGCTCAAGTGCATCATATCGTCCTGCAAGGTGATCAACGTTTCCTGGAGTTCTGGGCGTTCCTCCATGAGCGGTTGAAAACTGGCCAGGACCATGTTGCCAAATGCCACCGGATACGCCACCCGCATTCGGTCAAACGTCTCTTGAATCACGGCCATGACCTGGATCAAAGTCGCCCAGGCGGTTTCCGGAGCCCGGGTCGCGAGTTCTTCAATGCGATTCGTCATCGTTTCCGCTTGCGTGACATAGAGTGGCAAGGGTTCTGCCATCGTGCCGACCTCCTTCCAAAAAAAAACGGTGAAGAATATTATCCCTTTTCGAGAAGGTTCATCCCAACCGGAGAACCTTTCTCCGCTTTTCGGCTAAAAAAACCGCTTAATCCGCTGCCCAATGGTCTTCCGCTGCCTAATGGCCTCCACCAAACCATAGACCGCGAATCCTAACACACCCACGCCAATCCATTCGAACTCATCAGTCACCCGGTTGACCACGGTACGACTCACGAGGGTTATCAACCACGATTGGTTGTGCGGAGGTGCAGGCAGATTGGCTGTTTGTCCCGGATAGAGCACCCGCGTCGTTTGGGTGGTGAATTGCGTATCCGGATTAGGGACCACCGATTGTGCTGTGAAATACTGGGTTACGCGGGACGTATTCTTGAGCGTTGCCCGGCAGGGAATCAGCAAGTCTGTGCCGAGCGAACTACTACGCGATTGAAATCCGCATGACGCCTCAATACG
>JAKAAS010000155.1 GCA_021802225.1 Bacillota bacterium | reverse complement strand
ACGGGCGGGGCGACACATTTACGAAAGGAGACAAACACATGAAACGCTCAACAAAATGGCTCATCGGAGGATCAGCAGTCGTGGTACTCGGGGTATTGGCCGTCGTTGTGGGAGGCACCCCGGCAAAAACGGCCAAACCTGCGCCTCATCACGTCTTGCACCGTGTTATCGCGCCTAAAAAGTCCCGGACGACACGCACCAAAACCACCAGCGCTACGCCTACCCAGCCACCAGCTCCCATGCCTGCTCTACCATCAACCGGCCATCACGCAGGGTCTACCCTCAGCACCTACGAGGCAATCAGTCATAACGCCGCACCGGCCAACCCAATTCAGACCGCCCAAGACCCCGCCGACCCGCAGGAGACATGGGCTCTCGTACCCGAAGGCGTACATGAGGACGGCAACAGCGCGGAAACTCTCTGGTTTGGCATCCAAAAGACTCCGAACGCGAAATGGACATGGATTCCTAGCACCCTGCCAGGACAGTTGAGTCCCACACTCCCCGCCCCTGCGCGGTTAGCCCTTCAGTGGGCGTTCGACCTGCACGAAAATGAGACCGGGCCTGCGAACCTAGCCGGTAACGTCTCGTGGCAATCGCTCCAAGGCGCGGTTAGTGAGCCGGAAGGATGGACGATGCAGAGTGTGTCGGCGGCAGATAGTGCCACCGGAACCGCCGCCGTGCAAATCACTGTCTGGCAGAAAAGTTTCACGAGCTTTCACGGCCTCTACGGGATGGTGTCGGACTGGGATTCGTCCAACCTCAGCGGCACGGGAGCGCTCAATATGATTCAGGCATCCACCGAACCGCTGAATGTCGTCACCGATGGAAAATTTTTATAGGTAAGGAGGGATCATATGCGCATCGATTTCATCATCGCGAAAGATTCTCACCGCCTGCACGAGGGCGAGACGGCAGGGCAGTCCTGCCATCTCTTGTCACTGGCGGATGGGCTGAATGCGGCACTCAAAGAGGCATCCCGCGCACCGGTAGACATCCTTTGGATTAGCTACGAGGCACTGGAAAGCCCCGACCCCAACGCGATCCGGCGCTTTCGTGTTGCGAGGCCAGAGACGCGAATCATCCTGGAAGTGCCTGACGACTTAGCCCCGCCCAACGACTTTATCAGTGCCATCGTCGGCATGGGGGTACTGGATATCGTGATCCACGCTTACTCCCTCGCAGAGGCCCTAGATCGCCATCCCACCTATGCCGATGCCGCCCGCTGGCAAGGGGGTGGCTTGAGCTGGGAGGATGAGGCGGCCCCGGTGGCGCAAGCCGCTCCCAAGGAAAGAATTATTGAGCGGAAAATTGCGAGTACCAACCGCCCAGCCATTATTGCTGTGCGGGGCGTTCTTCCGGGGAGCGGCACGACTTTGTTAGCGACCACCATCACCCTCTGGTTGGCATCGCACGGCTGGCCGTCCGCTATGCTGGAATGGCCGCCGGATAGAAAACCCAGTGATCTGCGGCGTTTTGGAGCGGCAGCGGAAAAGCTCCCACCCGGAGCCGCCATCTACCCCACAGGCACCGCCACGTTGGAAAGCATCCTCAGCGAGCGCAAGGCCGCGTATATTGTGCTGGATTTGGGCACACGGCCGCAGTCACCATCCCTTCCCCTGCTGCCTGATTTAGAGTTGGTTGTTCTTCCAGCCACTACACGCTGGGAGCAAGTACCCCAGCTGGTCGGCCACCTCTCCCTGCGAGCGGGAGCGGACCTAGGCGCACCTGCTCAGCGCGTCCTCTGGTGGAGCGGTCCACCGGATCCGGCCGTGCAGGAGCAGTGCTGGCACCTTCTCCCACCGCCGGATTCCACGTGGCCGCCTACATTGAGCCCAGCGCTATCTACGGCATTGGGCACGCTGTTAGCTCCGATCCGGCCGGACTATTCCGTACCGGGCTGGTTGCTCTGGCTGAAAAAGCATGAGGATCATCTCGTTCCATGGGCTTTGTGGGCGGGTGGATTGGTCGTGTTGGGCTTGCTGGCCCATGCGCTAGCCGCGCACGGCTGGCCGCGTGTTGGCCTACCGTTTCACCACGTCGCGCCAAAAATTCCGTCAACGAAAGGAGTCAAACCATGACAATTGCCTTAATCGCAGGAGGGATATGGATAGTAGGGCTCGTGTGGTGGATGCGGAATAGGAGGCGCCCATAATGTGGTCTATTGCTTTCGGAGCCGCCGCCGTGTGGCTCTCGATTTTTTACCTCTGGAAACGTAAGCACCGGCCTGTAGCAGCTACCCTACCGGAAACAGTACTCACTCCGCCGCCTGAACCGCCTCGTCCTGAACCAATGTCCGCGCCTGCACAACCCGTGATGGTCATGATGTCCGCGCCGGCAGCCCGCCGTAGACACTTTCTGACCGTGCGCGGCCTCTGGAATTTTGTGCAGGACATCACAGAATGGGCCATCTTTGCGGGTCTTGTCGGCCTGCTGGTGTGGGTACTCGGGGAGATCGTAATCCACCACCTCTTTCCTGGTATCGATCACAACGCCATCGCGCAATTTCTGAGCCGGACGGCACGTTGGGAAGCACAGTGGGTAGCGAGGCAGAAGTGAGAAAAAAACGCTATAGATGTACAGGTTTCATCGTTGCTCACCAATCCAAAGGAGGCTAATCATGACCAAAAACACCAAATTGACCATCACGGCGGGGGCTGTCTTGTCGCTGATGACGCCGGTATTATCCGCCGTACCGGCGTTCGCGGCCACGGCACCAATGGCCTGCGGGATCGGCCAGTCAGCAGGCGAGTGTCAAGGCGCTCAAAATGCCGGAGGGGGAGAGTGGGCCCCGCCAACGATCACGATGGATACCACAGCACCAGTGGCTGGTAGCACTGACGTAGGCAGTATCAGCATCACCGGTCCGGCCAAGCTCGATATCCCCTATTACTCCATCATCGCGGCCGGGAATGCTACTAGGTGGTACCAAGGCCCGGGACTCGTCCAATCATGGGTTCCCCCCGTGGGCACCGCTGCTAACGCCTTCGTCATTCCAAATACCGATGCCCCCGGAACAGCCGACGTGACTCTAGACATGCCGAACACCACGGGCGAAAGTGGGACGTATGATGTCGCATTTCCTGCCATGTCGGTGGCAGGCGGCGTCAAAATCCTGAGCGGCCCCGCCCAAATGACCTTTACCGGGGCGGCCGCAAACACCATCCAAGTGGTTTACACCGCGAACGAGCCGATATTCTCTCTGTCCCAAAATGGCCCGTGGACATCGTCCATCACCGTACCCGCTGGGGTAGCATCGTGGTCAAATGTGCCCGCGAACCCCGCGGGGCTTGTGGTGCATGCCAATCCCGTCACAATGCCCTCAGGGGCTGATGAGAGGTGGCAGTATGGGCCGAGTAGCGGAGCTGGGCAGGTTTTACTGCCGGCCGCATCGGCACCGGCTCCAACACCAACACCATCGCCGACTCCCAAGCCAACACCCAAAAAGCCCGTGGTGACGCCTTCGCCAACACCGGCCCCAGTGACAAAAGAGCCCGTGGTGACGCCTTCACCTCAGCCTAAAATCATCACACCGACGCCCAAGAAAACCGCAACGCCAAAGCCAAAAGCCGTAACTCCAAAGCCAGCCAAGAAAGTCGTCCCAATGCCTAAAATCGTGACGATTTCCAAAGCCGCAATCAAAGCGGCACTGGTCGTCCACGCTCCAGCACGAGCGCAAGCCAATCATCCTATTCCCGTCGCCATCCGCCTCAGCCAAAACGGACGCCCGGTGGCTGACAAAACCGTCCGTCTGACGGTCAGTGCGGGCACGTTGACCCAGAGCGCCGTGAAAACCAACGATCAAGGCATCGCGCACGACTCCATCACGCACGCACCCACTGGAAAAATTCTCATAAGTGCCAAACGGGCTAGCCTCGTTGCCGGAGCTATGGTGATGGTATCCGCGCCTGTCGCCCCCTTTCCATGGCTCCTGCTCGTTGCCCTGACGATCATCATCGCCCTCTTGGTCTTCTGGCTACGCCGCCGCCGTCGTCATCGCGCGAATGTAGAAAACGACACCGATGAGTAACGCCTTGCCCTTCCGTTCACGCGGAAGGGCAATTTCCTTAAATAGTAGGAGGTGTTTTAAGCATGATTCCCCCGCATAGTATCACGGTTCGCCCGCCGCTAGCTGTCGTGGGCCATCCTACCCGTGCGTGGAAACGCACGATTAAAATCACCCAAAATCAAGAGTCTGTCATGACCTTGCGGCCGACGCTCGAAGTCAAAGCGTCAAACGGGCAACTCTTGCCGGTGCATCTGCCATGGATCCATATGCCTGCTGCCATCCGTGCCAAGGATAGCGCGTGGGTTCCCGTCGTCATTTCAAGCGGAGGCCATGCACTCCGGGGCCCTGAAAAGCTTTACATCGCCTTTGATCCCGCTACTAAAGGAGCCGCCGGGGTTACGGTGTCAGCCGCACCCGCTGCCCGCTTGATCATCGGAAAATATGCCGGGGTCAACCGCAGCGCTCTCCAAGTGCATGCCCCATGGATTGTGTGGAGGCGGCATGCTGTGGTGGATGCCCACCTCAGCAATACCGGGCATACATGGTTTGTGCCTATGGTGTCGGTGTCGGCGAATGGCCAAACCCGCACAACTGCCTTACCGCCGCTCTTGCCGGGAATGCATGAGCAAAGCGCGAGTGCCATTACCCTGCCGACGTGGGGCATTACGCTCGTGCAGGTCGACGCCACAGGCTCAGCGCCTGTGAGTCACCGCATCGTTTCCCTTCCGGGCCTGCCGATTGGCATTGCCCTAGGAGCCGCTGGATTGGTCGAGGGCTTAAATCTCATCGCCAGAAAGTCCAAAAACACAACCAAAAAGGAGACTGATCAATCATGAGTAAATTTGCCGCGCATCGTCTAGCCATTCTGGCCGCCATCGGAGGATTGGGGCTATCCGTTGCTCCTGCAAGTTTTGCCGCGTCCGTCCCCGTGGCGGCCACTGTGAAAGCCGCTGCCGTCGCCACCCCAAGCTTGAGCGTGGCTACCGCGTTTGGGAGCGGGACTGTTGATTCGTCCGCCACGAGTGCCCCGGCTACGTCCAGCTCCGTCACGGCCGTTACGTTTCCCAGCACCACAGCTCCCACAAGCGGCGCAACGACCGTTACACCGTCGACTTTCGCGGAGTTGAACATCAGCGGGACCAACACGACTTCCAGCACTGCCTACTCGGTAGCTGCGTCGGCAACAAATCTCACCAGCACCACCGATTCCAGCGACACCATCCCGGCCAGTGATATCGCGATGCCAACGGCATCGGGCAACCTACTCGGGGTGGATTCAGCGGCCTCAAAAAAGTGGTTTCCTGGCAGCTCCAACGTCCCGGATTCGTCCGGGGCTCTCAGCACCACGGCTCAAACGATCTACTCTGGAGTAGCGCTCGACGATGCCACGACTCTAGCGTTTCAACCGACTATCAAAATTCCCGCAGGCACCCCGGCAGGCACGTATGATGGCGCGATTACCCTGTCAGTGTCACTTGATTCATAGAGCATACGGTCCCTTAGCCCTCCCTCACGGGAGGGCTCTTTTTATTACAGTTAGGAGGTGTTTTAAGCATGGCAGTACCCGAGAACATGAAACTCACCACAGAGGCCCTGCGGCAGATGCCCTTAGCCGTGGTCATTCCTCTGTGCGTGGCCC
>JAKAAS010000154.1 GCA_021802225.1 Bacillota bacterium | reverse complement strand
GACCCCCAGCGAGTGGGAAAATCGGGAGTGCTCGCCCCCAGGGTATGTGACATAAGACGTCCCCAACTGGCGGATGCGCCGCAGACGCTGCATTTCCCTGGTGTTGATCAGGTCCCATATTAATGGGTCGCTGACATAAATATAGCCGTGCACAGGGTCTTTAAAAACCTTCTCTTCATTCAGCCTCACCGTGATGGCCCCCCGTCCCCTCCGGTCGCTCCGGTTATTTTCGGCGGCGCTGCTTCAAGAGCAAAGCGATGGACATTCCCAAACCAAACAGAATCAGGAGAGCTCCAGCATCGCCCACCGCCACATGCCAGGAGACGGTCAAAATCCGTTCCAGTCCCAGAAGAACCAGTCCCGCGGCAATGACAACGGAAGAGCGGGCCAATTTGCCTGCGACTCCCAGCCCAATCCCGATAGCCCCCACAATTACTTCGAACCAGCCTGCATTCACCAGGTCCCCCCCTATCAGCTTCTATTGTACGATTTTTTGCCTAAGTAAGCCGCCGCTCCTGTTTTCCGAGATATTTGCTGCCGGCTCAAGGCCGCACAGCACCCATAGAACAGAAGCAGGCGGGTATAAGCGGATCCGCCTGCTTCAAAAATATCTCCTAGTCGCTGACGCCTGCCAGAAAAACTAGAGGAGCGCCTGAACAGCAGCCAAAGCCTTGTCATAGTTGGGATGCTGGCCTACTTCCGGAACATACTCCACATAGCGCAGAGTGCCGCCTGGGTCGATGACGAACACCGCGCGCGACAGCAGTCCCAGTTCCTTGATATAGACACCATATTTCACTCCGAATTCACGGTCCTTATAGTCACTCAGCAACGTGACCTGATCCACCCCAGCGGCCCCGCACCAACGGCTCTGGGCAAACGGCAGGTCCATTGAAATGGCTATGACCCCAACACGGCTGCCTAGACGGGTGGCCTCCTCATTGAACCTCCGGGTCTCCTGGTCACACACAGCGGTATCTAGCGAGGGCACGGAGAGCACCACCAGCACTTTCCCGACAAAATCCTGCAGGTGGGCGGAAGACAAGTCCCGCGCCACCGCCGTGAAATTCGGAGCCATCTCTCCTTCCGCTAGAGCAGGTCCCACCAGAGTCATAGCCTGATCCTTAAATCGCACCGCACTCGCTCTTTCCTCCACCTATGACCATCCTTTCGCTGCCATCCTGTGCTGCATCATACGTTTCCATTATACCGTTTCCTCTCCCCTGTCCTAGACACGAACGGCCAGGATCTGAGTTTCTTTCGGCACTGCATAACGTTCGCCTGTTGCCCCGTTTTTCGCTATGATAGAACAGGATCAATTACGCGGGGAGGATACCCATGACAGACCAAGACAAAGCTCTGGACTATTTGCGTTCGCACCACGCCGCCTATATTGATGAGCTCACGGAATTTCTCAGCCTGCCCAGCATCTCAGCGCTGACTGAACATAAAGAGGCCGTCCAGGCGGCCGCCCTGTGGCTCCGGCAGCGGCTTGCGCAAGCAGGCATCCCCGTCAGCCGCATTGACCACACTGCGGGCCATCCAGTTGTCTATGCCGAGACCGTGCAGGATCCCGCCAAGCCCACAGTGCTCGTATACGGCCATTACGATGTGCAGCCAGTCGACCCCTTGGACCAGTGGACCCACCCCCCTTTCAGCCCTACCGTTGTGGACAATGTTTTATACGCCCGCGGATCCAGTGACGACAAGGGACAGGTTTACATGCAGGTTGTGGCAGCCGAGTCCTGGATCAAAACGGGAGAGCTGCCCGTCAATTTAAAGTTCCTGTTTGAAGGGGAAGAAGAAATTGGCAGCATCCATCTGGATGAATACATCCGCACCCACCAGGAACAGTTGCAGGCCGACGTCGCGGTCATCTCCGACACCCCGATGTTTGCCCAAGACGTTCCCGCTGTCTGCTATGGACTGAGGGGTCTGGCCGCCATGGAAATTCATGTCGAGGGCCCCCGCCAGGATCTGCACTCAGGAGTTTTCGGAGGAGCTGTAGAGAATCCCGCCCATGCCCTGGCCAAAATTATTGCGTCGCTGCACGATGCCCAGGGCAGGGTCACGGTGCCGGGCTTCTACGACGGCGTCAGTCCTCTGACCGGACAGGAACGCCGGAACTTCGCCGCCCTGCCATTTGACGAAGCGGGCTTCTTGCACTCCACAGGCAGTCCCGAGCTCTACGGGGAGGCCGGCTTCACCACCCTCGAGCGAATATGGGCCCGCCCCACCCTGGAAGTCAACGGCATGTGGTCCGGATTCATCGGGGAAGGGCGCAAGACGATTATCCCCCAGAGCGCCCACGCCAAATTATCCTGCCGCCTGGTGCCCCACCAGGATCCTGAGGCCATTGCCGACCAGGTGGCCGCATTCATTGAGTCCCAGTGTCCGCCCACAGTCCGCCTGCGCATCGAGCGCGGCGAAGGGGCCCCGGGCAGCATCACTCCATTGGACCACCCCGCAACCCAGGCCGCGGTGCGGGCAATCCGGGACATCTACCACCGCGAGGCCGCATATATCCGGATGGGCGGCTCCATTCCTGTGGTGGTCACCTTCGAGACGGTGTTGCACATGCCTACCGTCTTACTGGGATTCGCTCTGCCTGATGAAAATTTCCATGCTCCCAACGAGCATTTTCATCTGGAAAATTTCTACAAGGGCGCCGAGACGGTCGCCACCTTATGGAACTACCTGGGAACGCCAGCGACCAGTTGAGCGGCATCAGCGGCAAGATCCATTTTTAAGGAGGTTCCCATGCCGATTCCGGAATTTAGCATCCAAAATTTATCCCAGATTGTCCGTGAACTGGGCACTGACGATAGCCAGGACAGTCCCAACCCAGTCCCCCCCGCGACCCGCCATGCCACGGAGCAGCTGGTTCACCGGATGGAAAGCCTGCTGTTCCCTTTCGAACACCCCTGGGAAGAAGCGGTCGAAGCTTCTAGAACCGCAGCCCGTATCGAATTGCTGGGCCGGATTATCTGGGACCTGACCCATCAGATTCACCGGATCCAACCGCACGAATGCGATGGGGAGCCCTGCGGTGGCTTGTCGCAGGCGTTTGCACTGGCCCGGAAATTCAGCCTCGCCCTGCCGGACGTGCAGCGTCTGCTGTACCAGGATGCCGATGCGGCCTATCAGGGGGACCCCGCGGCCCGGAGCCGCTCGGAGGTCCTGTCCACCTATCCTGGTCTCTATGCGATTATGGTATACCGCCTGGCTCATGTCCTATTCACACTGGACGTGCCCCTGCTCCCCCGGCTGATGACCGAGATCGCCCACAGCCAGACGGGAATTGACATCCATCCCGGCGCCCATATCGGGTCCGGGTTCTTCATTGACCACGGAACCGGGGTGGTGATAGGCGAGACCGCAGAAGTGGGCGACCAAGTCACTCTGTATCAGGGGGTCACCTTAGGCGCCATGAATTTTCCGAGAGATGTGCAGGGCCAGATTATCCGGGGTCAGAAGCGCCACCCAACCATAGGCAACCGGGTCGTGATTTATTCCGGCGCGACAATTCTCGGAGGAAATACCGTCATCGGCGCGGGCAGCGTCATTGGCGGCGGGGTGTGGCTGACCGGCAGTGTGCCAGAAAACTCGCGCGTGATCAACCAACCTCAAGTCGATGTCAAGGCGGTCGCCAAGGGCTCATCGGCCCGGACGGCGCAAGCACCTCACAAATAGAGAGGAAGTTTTTCGGATGGAAACCATTCATGATAACAAACCCGCGTTGTCCTCAGGAACGGCCAGCATTTTCGTGGACCTGATTTTCTGGAAACCCAAGGACACCAATATGGCGCCTTTGACCACCTTTCTCGAAGAGACCCATCTGGGTGAACGGTCGCAGACAGTGCAGTGGATGACAAAACTGACCGTGCGTCTGAGCATGTGGAATGGAATTTACCTGCCTGAGCTGCCTGCAGACCGCTGGCCCGAGGCGCAGAAAGACTTGCAGGCGTTCATCGCTAAAACCATGGCCCACTACCAGATTGCCAAAGCGGAATACGACACCCGCGCCTTCACTGTCGGGCTCGCCCGCAAGGTGCACCGCCAGAAAGTCTCCATTGCCCAGCTGTCACTGGCCCAACCTCTGACCAACAACCCAGTCTGGTGGGTGATTACCCCATGACGGTGGACCTGCCGTTAATCCAGGAGGCCTATCAGCGGATCGGCCCTGTGGTTCACAAGACTCCCATGCTGCATACCCAGCAATTGTCGCAGATGACCGACTGCGAGCTCACGCTGAAAGCCGAGAACCTGCAAATCACCGGGTCGTTTAAGATTCGGGGAGCCTTGAACAAAGTAGCCGGGGACGCGCAGACCTCGTCCGCTGGCGTGGTGACAGGATCCTCCGGCAATCACGGCCAGGCGGTGGCCTGGGCGGCCCGCCACTTTCACCTCCAGGCGTATATCGTCGTCCCCACCACCGCCTCTGCAGCCAAGATCGACGCCGCGCAGTCGTATGGAGCACGCGTGGAGCAATATGGCACCACAAGCCGCGACCGTCTCGAACGGGCCCGGACGGTCGCCCAGGAATTGTCGATGACATTTGTGGCGCCTTATGATGACCCGCTGGTGATTGCGGGCCAGGGAACAGCGGGGCTGGAAATTCTCGAGCAGAGGCCTGACGTCCAGGTGGTTCTCGTTCCCATAGGGGGCGGGGGCCTCATCTCCGGTATTGCCACCGCCATCAAGAGCCTGCGCCCTGATATCCGGGTCATTGGCGTCGAGCCGCTAGGCGCCCCTAAAGCCTTCCAGTCCCGCCGCCAGCACCGTCTCGTGGTGCTGCCTGAGACCGACACCATCGCCGACGGCCTCAAAAGCCTGGCGTTGGGAGACTTGACCTATCCCATTATTGAGCGCAGGGTGGATGACTTGGTCACCGTCGATGACGACGAGATCCGCCACGCCATGGAACTGTTGCTTTCCCGGCAGAAAATCCTGGCCGAGCCGTCCGGCGCGGCCACGCTGGCCTACGCCTTACGCCGTCCTGAACAGCTGCGGGGCCGCAAGGTGGCCGCTGTGATCAGCGGCGGCAATATAGACATGCTCTCACTGTGCCGCATCATCGGCATGGCGTGATGCCGTCCCCCGCCCGCATAATTCCCGCGGGCAGGGGAAAGCTTGTCTCCAGAGATAGCAAAGGAGACGAGCTTCGTGAATACTGACAATCAGATGTGCGCGTGCGGCCAACCCGCAGTGAACGACTGTATTGACTGTCACCAGCCTTTATGCCTAAATGACACCTGCAGCCAGTGCGGCCGTTGCGAGCAGGACTGCCTCTGCCGCCTTCTGTGGTGGACCCCGGATCTTTTCATCTAATCGGTGCCTTTGAACCTCTTGTTCTGACTTAGGTTTTCAACATGAAGCAGGCGCATCCAGCAAAGCCATAAGCTGCAGCGCCTGCTTCATGTTACCCTTTTCACATAAAGAAATGGCATGTCGCCAGACAAGAGGAGGGGATCACATGTTCACTTTTGTGAAAAATTTCACGCCAAACTGGTTCACCGTTGGCATGGGAACCGGTATTACGGCCCTCGGCGCCTATCTCTATCCCGGCGGTCCCCTTTGGCTCAAGGATGCGGGCACCGCGCTATGGATGGTCAACGTCATCATTGTGGGCTTTTTGCTGGCGATTATGGT
>JAKAAS010000153.1 GCA_021802225.1 Bacillota bacterium | reverse complement strand
ATTGGTATCCAGGGCGCAAAAAAACATCCATTTTACCGTGTGGTGGTGGCCGATTCCCGGGCGCCGCGGGATGGGAAGTTTCTTGAGGAAATCGGCTATTACGACCCGACCAAGGATCCGGCGGTGGTCAAGATAGATGAGGACAAGGCGATCTCGTGGATCCAAAATGGAGCGCAGCCCACAGACACTACCCGTTCACTATTGAGGCAGGCAGGGATACTTAAGACAATTCACGAGGCTAAACAGGCTAAAAAACATGAGAAAAACGCGTAGTCACGTCTGGGAGAACTATGTCAGCGTGGGAGAGGTGACCTCCCCTCACGGGATTCACGGAGAACTGCGGGTCTATCCCACGACAGATTTTCCTGACCGTCTTTTGGCTCGGACAACCGTCTGGGTGGACGGGCTGGAGGGACCGCAGGAGATTATGAGCGTGAAGCCGCGTCCTCCGCTGGTGATTATGCAGCTGCGGTCGGTGGCGACACGCGAACAGGCTGAAATGCTGCGCGGGGCCTCCCTCTACGTGCCGATCGACTCCCTGCCCGCCTTAGGGGAAGGGGAGTACTACTGGTTCGAGCTTGAAGGTCTTGAAGTCCGCGACGCCAGCAGCAAGGCGCCCATTGGCATTCTGAGCAACATTATCCGTGCCGGAGGCAATCAGGATGTGTTTGAGGTGGCCCGGGAAGGCATGCCGCCGCTGCTGGTGCCAGCCCTCAGATCGGTGGTGTCCCGGGTCGACCTCCCACACAACGTCATGGAAGTCAACCTGCCGCCAGGACTTGAGGATCTCTCATAATGGTGATTCAGGTGGTGACGCTGTTTCCTGAAATGTTTGACGGCCCGGTCACGTCCAGCATTCTCAAGAGGGCGCAGGATCATGGCCTGGCCGACATTCGGAGAGTGCCCCTGCGCTGGTTTGGGGTGGGGCCGCACCGCACGACCGACGACTACCCCTTCGGCGGGGGAGTGGGCATGCTCTTGCGGGCGGACGTGGTGGTACCCGCGGTGGAATGGGCTCTGGCCCATCACGCCGCCCCCGCCACAGTCGTAGTCACCTCAGCCCAGGGCCAGCGCTTCGACCAGGCGATGGCGCAGGAACTCAGCCGGGCTGAGCACCTTGTGATAGTGGCTGGGCACTATGAGGGCATCGACGAGCGGGCGACGGATCTGCTCGGGGCCCGGGAAGTGTCGGTGGGAGACGTAGTTCTGACGGGCGGGGAAATCCCGGCGATGGTCATGATTGACGCCATAGTGCGGCTTTTGCCGGGAGCGCTCGGGGCCGAAGAGGGGGCCGTGCAGGAATCATTCAGCGGGGAGGGTGGCCTTGAGGGGCCGCAGTTTACCCGGCCGAAGACGTTCCGGAGCCGGCCGGTCCCGGAGGTTCTCCTATCAGGGGACCATGCGCGCATTGCCGGCTGGAAGGTGGAGCAGTCTAAAGCGCGCACCAGGCAGAGACGGCCCGATTTACTGTAACGCAGCGTTTGCAGGGCTTTGGGACGGATGGTATAATTTCATGTGGCCCGTAAAGGGGGGGAAATATTGGATTACATTCGATTGCTGGAAGAAGAGCAGCTCAAGTCGGACATTCCGGCGTTCCGCGCAGGGGACAGCGTGCGTGTGGCGGTCAAGATCCGTGAGGGCAACCGCGAGCGTGTGCAGAACTTTGAAGGCGTGGTCATTGGCATCAAAGGCGCAGGACTGTCGAAGACGTTTATTGTGCGGCGCGTCAGTTATGGCGTGGGTGTGGAGCGGATCTTTCTGATGAATTCGCCCCGCCTGGAATCAATCCAGGTGGTGCGGCGCGGCAAGGTGCGGCGTGCCAAACTGTATTACCTGAGAAAACTTCGCGGCAAAGCAGCCCGAATTAAAGAACGGCGCTAATGCGTGGCGAAGGCACCTGCAACCGGAGGTGTCTTCGCTATCTTTATAGCTTTGGGGGGCTGCAACCGTGTCCAGTGAACGCCGCAAGGGTTATTGGGAAGTTATTGAAACAATTGTGTTGGCCGTTGTTCTCGCCTTTCTCATCCGCACATTTGTTTTTGAGTCCTACGAGGTGGAGGGCATATCCATGCGGCCCACACTGCACACGGGCGAGCGGGTGCTGGTCAACAAGCTGATTTACGATTTTGAGTCACCGAAAACTGGCCAGATCATTGTGTTCCGATCTCCTGTCATTAAAACCCAGGATTGGATAAAGCGCGTGATCGGAGTGCCTGGAGATACTATCAGTGTGCAAAACAATGTGGTCTATATCAATGGCAAGCGCTACCATGAACCCTTTCTCAAATACCGCACCTCTATGAACGTGCCGCCGACCAAGGTCCCGCCCGGCTACCTGTGGGTGGAAGGAGACAACCGTCCTAAAAGTTATGACAGCCGCTATTTTGGGCTGCTGCCCATGAAAAATGTCAAGGGACAAGCATTCGTCGTCTGGTGGCCTATCGCAGATTTTCGCTTGCTCCACTGAAAGGGAGACTATGGCACAAGGCAATTGGTATCCAGGGCATATGGTGGCTACGCAGCGGACGATTCGGGATCTGGCTCCGTACCTGACAGCCTTTATTGAAGTCGCTGACGCCCGCGCGCCAGCCATCACCCGGCACGTTCCCATGACCCAGTGGATTGGGCGGGCACGGCGGATTTTGCTCTTGAACAAGGCGGACCTGGCCGATCCTGCCGTCACCCGCCTGTGGATTGACTATTACCGGCAGCAGGGCACTGAGGCCTTTGCGGTGACAGCGCAGGAAGCCAAAGCCCGCCACCACGTGGAAGACCTTATCAGCCGGGTGCTGGCGCCCCCGTTCCGGCTGGCGGTGGTCGGGGTCCCCAATGTGGGGAAATCCACCTTGCTCAACCGCATGGTCGGGAAGAACCGGGTGGCGACCGGAGCCAAGCCGGGAGTCACCCGCGGCCCGCAGTGGATCCGCATGCCGGGCGGGTGGGAGTGGCTCGACCTGCCAGGCGTGGTGACTCCAGGGCACACCCATGACTGGAGGCTGAAAGTGCTGGGAATTGTGCCCTCATCCGGCGAGGAGAGGACGGATTTGGCCGACAGAATCTGGGAGATGGCGCATGGCCCGTCCAACCCGTCGGGTTGGGTTGAGTGGGGCAAAGGGCGGGGATATCTGCGCGCCGGGGGTCTCGTTGATGTGCAGCGGGCCGCCGACGCTGTGGTGCTCGCGTTCCAGCAGGGAAAATTGGGACGTTTCAGTCTGGAAAAGCCTGGCGACGCGGACCAATGACCGCTGGGCGCCAGCATCTCCGGAGCGAGTGGCAGCGGCTCACACAGATGGAGCGGCCATTCTGGCTGCTGGGAGACCGCGTTGCGGGGGTTGACGAAGTGGGCCGGGGGCCCCTAGCTGGACCGGTGGTGGCTGCGGCGGTCGTTCTCAAACCCTCAGCGCCGATTCTTGGTGTCGACGATTCAAAAAAACTTACGCCCCGCCAACGCCTGCGGCTCTACCACAGCATCTGCGAGCTGGCGCTGGACGTGGGGGTGGGAATGGTCGGGCCCCGGACTATCGAGCGGGTCAACATTCTTCGCGCCAGCCGCCTCGCCATGGAGCGGGCTGTGGGCCAGCTGCGCCAGCCGCCCGGCGTGCTGCTGACCGACGCCATGCGCATCGGGGGGCCGTGGCAAGAGGTGCCTCTGGTCCACGGAGACGGGCTCTCCGCCAGCATTGCAGCGGCGTCCATCGTGGCTAAGGTGGTGCGCGACCACTATATGGCCGTGCTGGCGGAACAGTTTCCGCTTTATGGGTTCTCCCAGCATAAAGGCTACCCTACCGAGTTTCACCGCGCCATGCTCCTCGCCTACGGGCCATCACCGGCCCACCGCCTCTCATTCCTCAGGAAAATTTTATCCCGCGACGCCATAGGATAGAGCATATTATTTGCATCCGCAGAAGTTCCCTGTTACAGTCATGCTAATATCTCGCAGGAAACTGCGTGTGAGCGGGCCTTCGGGGACACCGCAGTTTGCTATAATGGAAAAACGTTTGTAACCGGGGGTGTTGTCATGGCAAGATCTAAACCTCTGATTATCGTGGAATCGCCAGCTAAAGCCAAGACGATTGGCCGCTTTCTCGGGTCGCGATATCAGGTGAAGGCATCGATGGGCCATGTGCGCGACTTGCCTAAAAGCCAGTTTGGGGTGGATGTCGCCAATGGGTTTGCCCCGCGTTATATCACGATCAGGGGCAAGGGTCCCTTGCTTAAGGAACTGAAAGACGCAGCCAAAAAATCCGACCGCATCTACCTGGCAACGGACCCTGACCGCGAAGGCGAAGCGATTTCCTGGCATCTTGCCGAGGCTTTGCACATTGCCCCGCAAGATGTCCGGCGCATTGAATTCCACGAAATCACCAAGGATGCCGTCAGCCACGCCATCAAGCAGGCCCGGCCCATCGACATGGCCTTGGTGAACGCCCAGCAGGCCCGCCGGGTGCTGGACCGCGTGGTCGGGTACCAGCTCTCGCCCTTGCTGTGGCGCAAAGTCCGGCCTGGACTGTCTGCGGGCCGGGTGCAGAGCGCTGCCCTCAAGCTGCTGGTAGACCGGGAGGACGAAGTGCTCCGGTTTCAGCCCGAACAGTATTTCACCGTCGAGATGCTGGCGGGGTCCGCCAGCGGCGAGATCCAAAGCCGCTACGTTGCGCCCCTAGGGCGCAAGGGGCGCATGACCTCCGCCGAAATTGAGCAGATTGTCTCGGACGTGCAAGTGGGGATGCCGGTGACCGTGGGGGATGTGAAGACCAAGGAGAAAAGGCGCTTCCCTGCGCTGCCCTTTACGACCTCCACCCTCCAGCAGGAAGCGTCACGGAAGCTGGGGCTGTCAGTGAAGCGGACGATGAGCCTGGCCCAGCAGCTGTATGAGGGGCTGGAGGTTCCGGGAGAGGGCACGGTGGGGGTGGTGACGTATATCCGCACCGATTCCACCCGGATCGGGGATGCGGCCAAGGATGATGCCCGCGCCTACATTGAGGAGCGTTTTGGCGCTCCCCTTCTCGCTCCAGATGGCCCGAAACGGCCCGCCAAGACCAAACCGGGAGTCCAGGACGCTCATGAAGCCATTCGCCCCACCGATATCCACCGTCACCCGGATACGCTCAAGGGCAGCTTGAATCGCGACCAGCTGCGCCTGTACCGCCTCATCTGGGAGCGCTTTGTCGCCAGTCAGATGGCGCCCTTGGTCTATGAGTCGACGACGGTTGACCTGACCGTCAAGGACCGCGAGGCCACGTTCCGGGCAAGCGGGTCGCGTGTGCTGTTTTCGGGGTTTACGGTGGTGTACCAGGAATCTTTTGACGAAGCCGACCCCCAGTCGTCCGACGACGATGAGACCAAGGCGCGGCCGCTGCCCCATTTCACCGCGGGCTCAGAGCTGACCATCAAGACTCTCGACGCTCAGGAGCATTTTACAGAACCGCCGCCCCGGTTCACGGAGGCGAGTCTGGTCAAAATGCTGGAGGAACTGGGCATCGGCCGGCCCTCCACCTATGCGCCTATTGTCGAGACGCTCCTTCACCGGGATTATGTGCGCCGGGAACAGAAAAAACTGATTCCGACAGACCTGGGCCGGGTGGTCGTTGACCTTTTGAAACACTATTTTCCGGAAATTGTGGATACCCGTTTTACTGCGGCGATCGAAACGGA
>JAKAAS010000152.1 GCA_021802225.1 Bacillota bacterium | reverse complement strand
GGTGACACCCTCCGGTAACCGCCGCGCTATCCGGCATCGGATGGCGTGACGAGAAGCGGTGTCGCACTGCCCTCTCGGACAGCTTTGCTATCATACCACGATAGTTTCACCAATGCAAGCGTTGAATTTACCGTTGCCGCCCACCCGCGCATCACTGAAGGAAGTCCCAAATCTTCGGGTCCTCGATTCCCAAACGCCACAATGCAATTCCCCGCAGTTCATACCCGGATACCAGATTGATCTTCGATAAAAGACTTTGCGTGTCCTCAAACCACACCGAATGCGCTTCCCCATCTTGCACATAGACGAAGTGATTTAGACCGGACTTGTGGGTATATTGTTCCTCAAGAACCTGCGCCTGGCCATAGGACAGGGCCACGGCACCCGAGCCTCCCCAGTCATAGCCATATCCCGGAATACCTAAAATAATCTTCTGGGGTGGCACCGCCGAAATGGTGTAATTCAACACGGACTTGACCCATGCCGGAGAGGCGATTGGCCCTGGCGACCCTCCCGCGTAATGCTCGTCGTACGCCATAATCATGAGCAGGTCCGCGCTTTTCGCTAGCGCAGAATAGTTGTAGGCGCCCGTCCATGAGTTGGTCGGCTGGTAGCTTGTCTCAGCGGGCAGGGAGAGGGTGACATAGTATCCATGCTCGTGAAACACCTGGGACAAGTGTTGGACGAATGCTGTGAATGCAGTTTGCTCGGTCGGGGCAATTCCCTCCCAGTCCAAGTTGACCCCATCATAACCGTTATCTTCCACTAGCGTCAGCATATTTTCGATGGCCCGGCTGCTGGCTTGCGGGCTGCTTAGGAGAGGGCCAAAAACCGATTGGCCGGCCATGTTTTCCACGAGTGCGAATGTCCATAGATTATGTTGCCGGGCCAACTGCAAGACGGCAGGATTCGTCTGCCCAGTGATGGATCCATCGGCCGAGACCGTATACCAAAAAGGGATAATCCCGGTCAGAAACGGCAGATAATGCTGCAGCATCTGGGCTGCATTGCCCTGGTTTCCCGGATCATAGAAATATCCTAGCACCATGCCTGCCGGAAGGCCGTCCGCCGGCGCTCCGGTCCCGGCGGCCTTAGCCGCCCCCGGCTTTTTTGCGGAAAGGGGCAGCGCATCCTCCGCAGGATGCAGCAGAGCACGGTCCCAACTGGCGACAACCGGCGCGTTTTGGGCATACATCAGCAACCCCAACAGCGCAATGGCACCGATAATCATGGCAATCACCGCCCCGGGGCGGCCTTTGCGTAGCCCGCCAGAACGCATGGCGTCTCCCCTTTTTTCTCCCGTCGTATTCCCAATGTATGCGCAGCCTCCTCGCTTTAGACGGGCATTTCAGTATAATAAGCGGGAAAGGATGGGAAGCGCGTGCATACCTTGCTCATCGAAGATGACGACCGTGTGGCTCGCCTGATTACTTTGGAACTCCGCCACGCCGGATGGGACGTGCAGTGGTGTGACAAGGGCCGCGACGGCCTGTCAGAAGCCATTGGGGGCAGTTACGACGTAGTCATTCTGGACCTGATGCTCCCGGATATTGACGGTTTGAAAGTCTGCCAGTCCCTGCGCCAGGTGTCTGATACCCCGATTCTCATTCTTACGGCGCGTGACGCCGTGATCGACCGGGTCCGGGGACTGGACGCAGGTGCTGATGATTACCTGGTCAAACCTTTTGCCACGGCCGAATTGCTGGCGCGCATGAGAGCTCTGACCAGGCGTCCGGCCAATGTCTTCCACCAGGATGACGTAATCAAAGTGGGTCCACTGGAACTCTATCCCATGCGTCACGAAGTCCGGCTGATGAACAGCACAGTGGAACTCACGCGCCGGGAATTCGATTTGCTGCAGTATTTCATGCAGAATGTTGGCATTACCCTAACCCGGGATATGATTCTCGACCGTGTCTGGGGCTGGGGATACTCCGGCGCTTCCAATATTGTAGACGTCTACGTGGGATATCTGCGGCAGAAGGTTGGGCTGCCGACCCCCGACCTGAACCTGGTCACGATCCGGGGGGTGGGCTACGTGCTTAAATTCGAGGCGAGTCCGTGAAATACCCTAAAAGTCTGCGGACGCGCTTCACTATCCAGACAGGGGGCGCCATCGTCAGCCTGGTGGTGGCGTTTGCTCTCATTACGCTGTTTGCGGTCAGCATTCACCTTTATGATGCGGCTGTCAGCGATGCCGCCAGTGTCTATTCCGGCATCTCTGAAGCCCACGGGGCCACGCTGGAGGTTCTCTTGCACGAATACACGCGCAGCGTGGATCCCCATGTTTGGATCCTGCGGGGCGCCCACGTCCTCTTCCGCTCGCCAAACACAGCGCCTTATCCCTTCGGCCCGCTGGTGAACGGCATTGCCCGCCGGTCGGTGTCCTCCCGCCTGGTCCGCTCGCGGGACGGCCTGCAGTACGTGGTGGACTGGCCGCTGCGACCGGATATTGACCTGTTGGGCGACCTGATCCTGGTCATGGGCATTGCAGGGGTGGCCGCCGCCGCAGGGGGTGTGCTGCTCGGGCGCTGGACGACCCACCGGGTGCTGGAGCCGGTCAAGCGGATGACGCATTCCGTGGAGCGGATGCTCGCTACTGGCCAGTTTTTACCGGTGGCAAACCCCTCCCGAACCGACGATGAATTCAGCCGGTTGGCTGGTCTTCTGTCTCAACTGGTGCAAACGCTGGAGTCCCGCTGGCAGCGCGACCGGACTCTCTTGGCCGATGCCGCCCACCAGCTGCGCACCCCCTTGGAGGTCATACGCGGCAACCTCGATATCGTGCGGAACTGGGATGCCATCGACCGGGCCACAGAAGAAGAAACCATGGCGGCCATCGACCGGACTGTGTCCGAAATGATTATCTTGGTGGGCGACTTGCTGACCTTGGAGCATGTGCGCAATGACGGTCCTGTGCAATTGTCGCCCTACGGAATGCGCACTTTGCTTGAGGATGCCAGCGAAGATGCGCGGGCCTTGAGTCCGGGACTGGCTATCACTCTGGACACCCCGAAATATGACATCGTCCTCAGCCATGAGCCATTCGCCCGCCGCGCCCTTTGGGCGGTGCTCGAGAATGCGGTCAAATACAGTCCGCCGGGAGGCCGCATAGACATTTCCGCCCACCGGCAAGGGGCCTTTTTGGGGGTGACCGTAGCGGATCACGGTCCAGGGATTCCCCCAGAAGATATCCCCCACATTTTCACACGCTTTTACCGTGGGGTGAACGGGCACGGAAGTAGTGGCACGGGCCTGGGGCTCAGCATCGCCGAAGCCCTAATGAAATCACAACAGGGCTACATCACCGCAGAGAGTTCCGGCAACGGAGCCTCATTTACTTTATGGTTTCTTCTGGCTCCGCCTTCACCGCAGAATTAGAGGATTTAACGCTTTTGAGGCGGGGCACAACGAACCATACGTACCCCGTCATCACGGCAGTCAAAATCACCACAAAAATCAGAGCCGCAGGAATTCCGCCGGCGGTAGTAGTCAGCAGCGCCCCGAATCCCAGCAGCAGGAACACTGCGCCCACCCCTAGCGCAAGCCACGGAACCCCCAGCGCCCGAAATGGCCGCGGTCTGGATGCCTCCCGTTTCCGCAGCGAAAACACAAGCCATGCGGACAGGGCATAGACCAGCCCCTCCACTCCGGCCCCCGCATTGATCAGCACCGTATACTGCCCGGTGGCCATTACCCCAAGGGCTAGAATGAGAGACAGTCCTGCCAACAGCAACAGGGCGTTGGCTGGCACCCAGTGCTTGTTGAGGTGCGCCATGCGGCGGGGCAGGGCCTTTTCCCGGGCCAGCGCGTAGACAAAGCGCGAGGCGGTAAACAGCCCTCCGTTAAAGGTTGTCATCGCGGTGGTCATAGTAATGAGCACCATCCACCAAAATCCCACGATGCCAAGGGCTTTCTGCCCGACGATCAGCTGCGGCACCATGGTGGATTCCAGCGCCTTAATATGGGGGAAGATAGCGGTCAGCGCCATGGTGAACAGGCCAAAAGCAACGGCAATGAGACCGAGAGCGATATACATGCCGCGGGAGATGGCCCGGGCGTCGTCAAACTCCTCGGCCAGGGGGGTCACCCACTCAAACCCGACATAGATAAACACGCCAAGGGCAATAGCCTGAAATGTGCCGCCGCCGATATGAAAAAACTGGGAAGGATCAGGCCATGAGGTTTTACCCAAAATAATCAGCGAGATCACGATAAGCGTCATCAACAGGACGGCTCCATTGATATCCTGAATTTTCCCCGACACCCTAATTCCCCGGAGGTTGGCCCAGGCGATGGTCCCCAAGAGAACCACAATCCACAGCCACCCGGGAACCGCGGGCACGGCGGCGTGAAAGGCCTGCGCCAGAACAAACGCGTCTGCGGCAATGACGAAGACCACGGTGGACGCATAGACCAGCGAGATAATTAGAGACAGGCGATCATTCAAGCCTTTGCGGGTCCACACCCTGATGGCTGCCGCCGATGGGTAGAGTCCGCTTAACTCCGCAAAGTTGCTGGCCGAGAACACAATGAGGCCGCCCGCCACCAGCAGCGCAATCCAGGCCGAAGACCCGCCCGCATATTCCGCGACCTCCACACAGGCCAAAAAATTGATGGCCGCTGACGCTAGTCCCGCGCTCGTAGACACGGCGGTTCGCAGCGGCAGCACCTGACGCGTGGCCATGCTATTCCCCCCAAATGAGCAGCGTGATGATATCCAGGCGCATCAGGTCGTCCTGACTTCCCTTGACCAGAAGGTCCCCCGCATTGTATGGCTCAGTCGGGCTGAGCGTCCCGGAGAAGACGGCTACGATAATATCATGGTCGGCGCGGATCTGCAGGTCCGCGGCATTCACCGGCCCCTGGCCCGCCTGAATAAAACCCTCTTTGCTCGTCAGCCAGAATACCTCCGGGCGGTCCGTGGGGAGAATGGCAATCGTCCGGCTCCAATCCCGGTTCATTTGCCGCAAGCGGGCGTTGGTATTGCACGCCTCGGCAAACTGTTCAAGTGTTTGCAGCATGTTCGTTCCTAGTCTCCTTTACCGCTGTCGGGAAGAGAATTCAGTACACGGACGTCCCACTGCAGTCCCGCTTGCATCACCACACGGTCCCACTGGGGATCGTCGGGCAGCGTGCCGGACCGAGCCACCAGCGCGGCCTCGATGACATTGGTGCCGAAACTGCGCCCATCCAGCACCGGGGTGGTCGTAACCAATGTTTTGAGCCCACGGAACTGCAGCAGCTCACGGTCCGCCGCCGTGGTCGTGTTCGTGACCATAATTTTTCCCCGCAGGCTGGCAGGCAGATAGCGGCGGATAAAATGGAAGTCTCCCGCAATCACATCCGCCTGCTCGAAATACTTTCCGTACGAATTTTCCACAGGGGCCTGGTCCTGCGCGCTGCCTGTGGGATAGAGCATGGCAAAAGGCATTTTAATCATGTCTGGCAGCAGCTTGCGCGCAAATTCTTCCAACTCCTCCACAGACGCAATGGGATAATCAATATGGCTCGCAAAGATGAGGTCTCCCGCCACGGTGGCAAACCCCATCTCGTAGAACGCCTGGGCCATGCCAAAACGGTCCAGAGCGGACACCAGCAAAACTTTTTGCGCAGGCTCCAAGACGCCGCGCGCCACCAGCTGCCGGATGACGTAGGGCTCCCACACCGCCTTGAGGCCGCTC
>JAKAAS010000151.1 GCA_021802225.1 Bacillota bacterium | reverse complement strand
TGTTCTTGCAATTTCTTCATAAAAAATCCGCTCCATGTGGGGAAAGTGCGTACACCCTAGGACGACAGTATCCACACCGTACGCAAATACCGTCGTCAAGCAGGCCCGCACCGCCATGCGGGCCTGTTCCGTATCGGTTGCTCCGGCCTCGGCCATCGTCACCAGCGCCGGACACGGGTGCTGCACAACTTGGGCCGCCTGATTGCTGGCCGTGATGGCCCGGAGGTAGACCCCGGACTTATAGGTGGCGTAGGTGGACAGGACGGCGATGTGGCGGTTGCGCGACACGGCCGCCGCTTTCCGGGCTCCCGGTTCCACAACTCCGATGACCGGGACGGGGGATATTCTCCGGGCGACGTCCAGGGCTGCCGCTGTCGCCGTGTTGCACGCGATGACGACCGCTTTGACCTGTTCGGCCAGAAAAAAATCAAGAAATCGCAAGAACAACCGCTGCACATCCTCCAAGGACCGCGAGCCATAGGGAAAGTGCACCGAATCCGCGCCATAAATAAAATCCTCCCCGGGATAAAGAGCCACAGCGCGTTTGAGAACAGTCAGGCCGCCTTCCCCGGAATCAAATATGGCAATAGGTTGGGACGTGGCCAACACTCCCTTCAAATTCCGCAAAAACGGTGGTCCCAGTATAGCCAAACGCGTCGTGCGATCCAACCTTGGCCTATGCCTCTTGCAAGCGATAGAGTCAGGGCGCCAGCGAATGGGATGGCCCAGAGGGTTTTCGCCGATTCCTCTCTTCCGGAGGAGCAATATTCCTGAATGCCAAATAGTATGCGGCCACATTCAGCATCATGAAGAATGCGGCTCCATAAATCGGAAAGTCCAGCATTGTTTCCATGGCGTCACCGCCTATGACGGGGGAAATCATCGCCGTCAGTTGAGACGGGAGATTGCTGAATGCCGCCACACGGCTGCGGTAGCGGCGGTCAGAGACCCCCATCGCAAAGGACTGTCTAGCGGGCATGCCAAAGGAATTGAACACCATCCGGAGAAGATATAATAGCCCAGCGGCCCAAAAGACCGGCATAAACGCCATCAACAGCAATGAGACAATGCTCAGAATCCGGGTGAAGGTGACGGCCTTTACTGCACCCAGCCACCGCGCCACCCGCGAAGCCAGCAGGTAAGGGAGGGCTGTGGCTAAATTGATAATGGTGTAGAGGACGCCCAGCTCGGCAGGCCCGGCGCCGTAGCGCCGGTAAAACCAATAGGTGAGCAGAGGTCCTAAAAATCCAAATCCCAGTCCGTTTAGGGCGTTGGTCAGGCCTAGACGTCCCGTGAGACTCCTGACGCTGATGGGCGGGGCCTCTCCCGGCTCCGCAGTTAAGGTCGCCGCTGTTTCCCGGATAGGCATAGCGACGAGAATCATCAGCAAAGACATGAAGGCGCTGAAAGCGAACAAAAGATGATAGCCGGCATTCCATGTCCAGCCATTTCGGTGAAGCCACTCCGGCACCACTGCGACCAAGGACCCCACAGCTCCCGCCATCACTCCCACAAAAGAAATTCGGCCAAACACCTTCGTGCGGTTTTCAGAAGACGCGGCCTCAGCCAGAAGCGGCTGTTCCGCCGGAAACAGCGGACCCCAGGATCCCCCGCTGCCAGCGCCCCCTCCTTTTCCTACACCACCCAGCCCAGACGACAGCACAATGAGCCAAAACGCTGTGGACGCCGCCATCGCCAAGCCGCCCAACAAAGAGAGCACACTCAAAATGATAATGGCGCGCTTGCGCCCTACTTTATCTGCGAAGATCCCCACGCCAGCCAAAAGTCCCACGCTGACCACTCCGGACAGTGTCAGGACCAAGCCAATGCGCGCCGCTGAGTAACCCGACACAGCGAGATATAAAGGAAACACCACGGTCAAAAATGCGGTCGCAAAGCTTCGCAGGGCCCGGTTGGCGTAAAGCCATGGTAAATTTTTTGACACCCGTCTCCCTCCTGCATCCTGAAAATTTCACGGGTTAACTATACCATAGGGTGGCTGTGCGGGTGGCGGCTGCCCGCCAGGGCTTGGGGCCCAGCCCTGGCGTCTGGTTCAGGACCAAAGACTGTGCTACGATGACGCAGACAGGCCTAAGGGCTCACAGGCCAGAATCGGCCATAGGGAATGGATTCCACTATGGCGATGGAGGGGGGCCGCGCACGTTTCTACACGAGTAAAATGGGCTATGACCCTCATTGCGGCGGTCCTGACTATAGGGGTTCTGGGATTTCACTGGGTCTACCATGCCAGTTGGGTGCTGTCGATTTACTTCACCATCGCCATCATGTCGACCGTCAGTGATTCCCGGCTGACTCCGAGAGGGCCCGAACAGATTGTCTTCACCACCCTGATCATCGTCTTCGGTACCGGAATTTGGCTGTTTAGTCTCTCCATCTTTGTTTCTTATTTTTTGGAAACAGATTTAGGCTATTTTAAGGAGCGGAGAATAATGCGCGACGTAAGCCGCATGCACAATCATTTTGTCATCGTCGGCGCTGGCCGCATCGGTGAAAGCATTGCGCGCGAGCTGGCGGGAATGGGGGAGCCCCTAGTCATCGTCGACTTTGAGCAAAGCCGGGTGGAGCGCGTGCGCAAAATTGGCTTTAAAGCCATGACCATTGCCAACTTCGATATGGATGCCATGAAGACCGCCAATCTGGCCGAGGCCAAAGGGATCGCCTTGGCCCTGCCTGATGATGCGCAAAATCTCTATGCCTTTCTGACGGCCCGTGACGCCAACCCTGGCTTGCAGGTCGTAGCTCGCGCACAAACCGCTGAATCCGCCCACTACCTGAAAAATTTGGGAGTGGAGCGCATCATCCTGCCGGACATTGTGACGGGACGGCGCCTGGCGCGCATGCTGGTCAAGCCCGCCGCCCAAGACCTGCTGATGGCTCTGCTTAATGAAGAAGGCGTGCATGTCACCGAAATTTTGGTGGAGGCTCACGACGATATGGCCAATCAGCCCGTGCAAAACATCAGGGAAATTTATGGCGAAGAGGTGACGCTCATCGGCTTCTGGCACGCCAAACACCTGCACATGGCGCCCCGCGCCCAGGACATTATCGTGCCCGGAGACACGGTCATTCTCGTCCAAGTCGATGAGGACACTCCGCCAATCGCCTGAGATTGGGCGCAGTGTAGGATTGCTCACTGGCGGTTGCGGGCCATGAAGCGGGATTTATGCCGGTTCCATTCAGCACTTGGACAGTTGTCTCCTCTAGTACGATCTCCCGAGTGTGAACCATTATTGGGAAACGTGTCCGACCAATTGCTGGGTGTCCGTAGATGTTCGGGGTTACCAGGTCTTTCAAACCCGGCGAGCAGTCCCCCTCTCTTTCTGCGGATACCCAGTGGACGAAGACACCTATGAGCATGATGCGTTAGGGGATCCACGGTCGGGATCGAGATGGGTTAAGAGAGATTGTTCGCGGAAGCCCCGGCTTCCCTTAGTTTTGGACCGCATGGACGCCCAATACCCACAGGGTGCAATACCAGACCATTAATCCGATCGTGATAATCAAAATAATATCCCGGCTGCGGGTTTTTTCTTGAAATACAGTCCACCCTAAGTACCACGGGCAGCTCAAGTACCCGGAGACCTTCGGGCGACCGGATAGGGCGCTTTTGGCAAACCCCTTGCGAGTAAAGCTGACGTCAAAGTCGGTTTCTCGTAAGAATCCCCTTCTTTCAGGGTTTTCAGGTCCTTAGCCGGCAGACAATGCTTCTCCCGGCTATTTTTGCTTTCAAGCTCGGGCGGTGAGACAGACCAACAGCTTTCCTGAGGATATTGTACTCGTGGCATTGGCATCGGGTTCAGATGCCGACCCCGACCTTGGCGGCTGAACTGGTTGGCTGAACCTCCCCCGGCTTTAGCCGTGGGGGGTTCAGGGTGACGGCTCATGAATCAGTGTGCCGCGGTAACTACTCAGTGGGTGCCTCAGGCACCCACTGAGTAGTTACCCGTCAGGTCTTGAAGAAGAATCTTTGAAGAAAATTTACGGTGAAGAATACATGGAATATTGTCGAAAAGTCCGTCGATACCTGTGGCACTCTAAGGAAAAAGGCTGGGGTACGTTTCAAACATATGACACCCTTTTGCTTGCCCAACGCCGTCATCAGCCAAGAATCCAGTCCCGATTTTTCGTTTTGACCCCGCAACTGCCACCGCTATTATGTCTGTAACCACCATAAAATCAGTAGGATAGCTAAGTTTGACTAAAAGCCCGAGATGTCCATGAAAACGTTTACGACGACTCACTGAGTGAGAAAACGGCCAGTTCCAGACATCGTGTACTATGGAAGGTCGCCATGCGACGCCTCCATCCTGGTTCCTGGCCCTATTCGGGGAAAGTGTACACGGATAAGATGGGAGCCATAGACGGAATGGCATGGCGATGACATGTCAGTAGTAGACAAGGGCTGTCCGCTTAACAGGGACCGGGTTCCAGGGATCTCATTGACATCTCCGGGGGGTTAGTCAAATTTGCCCATTCCATGACCCTTCCGCGAGGCTGTCAATGAAAACGTTGGGAGACCCTACTCTGACGCGATTGCGACAAGAATCCTGACGTCCGGTTAGAGTATACCTCATCCCCGCAGACGTGTCTTTCATAGGCAGGTCTATGGAGAGAACCGCGGCATATGTCAGTGATTCCCAGTAACTTGCCTGGAATCGGCCGCGTTATCAGTGAGGAGAGATTTGTTGGTCATTCTACCACGGAATAGACCATGGCCGTAATTTATTCGCCACAGTCGCACGGCGCAATGTCGCGCATGAGGATCATCACAAAATTTTTCAAACCCACGGAGGCATCATCCCATGATCAAACGAAAACAAGGGGTATTCGGCGCGGCCATTCTTTTGGGCGGTATTGTTCTCGCGGGTTGTGGCACTAGCGGACATCCCATAGCCAGTGCTCCCCGTCATCGTCATCATTTTCAGGCGGTGAGTCCAGCGACTGCCGCATCCCCTGCGACATCATCGACAACGCCGTCACCAAATCCTGCACCTTCCCCCACATCGTCGCTCACGACATTCGTCCCCGGCTTGGGAAATCTCCCAACGGCCTCATTGTCGGACTCAGGAATTTCAGTCAAGATTCAGCACGTCTATGTGGTAGGACAACTGATCGTGAACGGACAGCCCATCAATCCGCCCAATGCCCAAGCGGAGCCCACTGTTGTGGAAATAATCATCACCGCACAAAAGAATGGCGTAATTCTTCCGGTACCGAATTTTGGCTTCGCTACAACGAATGCCATCGCTGCCCCAAGTCCTCTCGGCCAGGTGGTCTATTTTGGGGCCGGTCAGGACAAACTTTGGTCGCAATATCAGGTACCAGACCAAGGCGTTGCCCCTAGGCTGGTTCTGGGGGATAATGCCTATCCGTTTTGGGTTATCACTTGGATCGAGCGTCCGACGATCGGCAATGCTCACGTAGCCATTCTGTGGAAGGGGACTGCAAGTGGGAAACCTGGCGGAGTGATTGCAACCATTTCCGCTCAAACGGTGGCGTCTTTTAGTCTCACGACCCACTAAAAACTCACTCCTATCGATTTCCATAGAGTTAGTCCCCCCAGTTGCTACACACACCCTGTGTTGAGTCCCCTGGATCGGCTGGATGAATCCGCCGCACTGCGCCTCCTTCGTCAGCAGGTCACAGATTTGCTGCCGCAACCTACCTTGTTT
>JAKAAS010000150.1 GCA_021802225.1 Bacillota bacterium | reverse complement strand
GGGGCTGGATGTTGACGCATTTGCTCCCAGGCTCTCGTTCTTCTTCAATTCCCACATCGACTTCTTCGAGGAAATTGCAAAGTTCCGGGCGGCTCGCCGCATCTGGGCCCGGCACCTTAAAGAAGTTTACGGGGCAAAAAGTCCCAAGTCGTGGACCATGCGCTTCCACACGCAGACAGCGGGCTGCTCTCTGACTGCCCAGCAGCCTGAGAACAACATTGTCCGCACCGCTTATGAGGCCATGGCGGCTGTACTGGGCGGGACCCAGTCTCTGCACACCAACTCGATGGATGAGGTCCTCTCCCTGCCCACCGAAAAAGCCGTCAAGATTGCTCTGCGCACCCAGCAAATACTGGCTTATGAGACGGGCGTCCCCAACACGGTCGACCCTCTGGCCGGCTCCTATTATGTGGAAGCTCTGACAGACCAGATGGAGCAGATGGCTGAGGATTATTTCCGGCGCATCAACGAACAGGGCGGCGTGTTGGAATGCATTGAAAACGGATTTCTGCAGCGCGAGATTGCCGATGCCGCCTATATCTACCAAAAGGAACTGGAGAGTCACGAACAGATTATGGTGGGCATCAATGCCTTTGTAGAGCCGCAGGACGGGGAGTCGATCCCGCTCTTGCGGATTGACCCGTCGGTGGAGAGGGAGCAGGTGGATTCCCTCAGGCGGTGGCGGGCCAGCCGCCTGGAGTCGCGTGTTCAAGACACCTTGCGCGACCTGGGGGAGGCTTGCGCCCAGGATGATGCACCCCTTATGCCCGCCATTATTGAGGCGGTTCGGGCTGGGTGCACAGAAGGCGAAATTGTGGAAGTGATGAAGGCCGTATTCGGGACATGGCGGGAACGCCCCGTCTTTTGATGGGGCGGCGAGGTGGGAAGACAGGTGGCCGTGGCATGTAGCACCATGTGGCGGCGCCTGCGCTTTTTCCTGATAGGGCGCGTCCTGCCGAAGCGTATGGTGCAGGGCATCATGTACCTGACCCAGACGAAGTTTCTGGTGGCGGTGGTCGTAGTCCTGTGGCATGGCGATGAGATACTGCTGCTGCGGCACAGCTACCGGCCGCGCTATCCCTGGGGTCTTCTCACGGGCTGGGTCAATGCTGGCGAAAGTCCCGAGCAGGCCGCTTCCCGCGAAGTTTTTGAAGAAACCGGCCTGACCATTTCACAATTCCATTATTTCTATTCGGGCGCTGCGCACCGCCGCCACATGGAAATAGGGTACTGGGCGGATGTGGCCAGCCAGGACCAACTGCCAGCATCGGCTGATGGGGAAATTACAGAGCTGCGCTGGTTTGCAGCCGATGCCCTGCCCGATCTCCTGTTGCCGGCGCAGCGCCCTCTGATTCAAGCAGCCCGCCGCCAGTCGCGGGAATTCTCCTAGTCCCTTGCGATCGGTGTCGAAACATCGCACAATAACGTGGGTGATGCGGGTGATGATACGGTGGTTCAGGAGACTGGGAGCAGCGGGATTAACACTCACGCTGGCGGGCTGCGGCTCGCTGGCAGCGCAGCCGCAGCCCTTATCGGTGGGCCTGCCGGCTGCTTTCCCTGGGGTGGCTGGCCTTTCCCTGCGAGCGGTCAGCCCTGAGCTTGAAGGCTACGTCGCACACCTGGCGGTATCGCCTTCGGGGGTGCTGGAGACGGAGGCGCTGTGGAGCAATGTGCCTGATGCCGCGTCTTTGCTGTCATGGCAGCCGGGGACGGCTCATGTTCAGGTGAGTCCCTATGCTGCCGTGGGGGCGGCCGCCCTGAATGCCGCCGGGCGGCCTGCGGCAGCCGGGAGAGTAGGGTCCAAGAATTTTTTGGAAGATGCGCAGGGTCGGCAGACATGGTCCGCGCCCTCGGAGCTGGCACCGGCGGCGGTTGCGGGCGGCCCGGCGGCGGTTTTCGCGGCCGTCCCCCTGGCCGCTGGCGGGTGGGAATTAGCTGAAATGCGGGGAGGACGGGTGTCACTGGCGCCGCTTCCCCAGGTGAAGGGCAGGATTGTGGCGGTGCAGCCGGGCCCGGAGGACGGGGTGTGGCTGGCGGAGGATGATCCTGATGCGGTGATGCTGTGGCAAAACGGCGCGGTGCAAAAACAGGTGCCGCTTACGGGAACTGTGATGGACTTGGCGCCGCCGCGATTTGCCGGTGCGGGCGGCGCGGTTATGGCCTTGGTGTCGGGTCCCGGCTCATTTCCCGAAACCGCCGACAGTCTGGTGCGGATCACGCCATCCCAAACTATTGCAACCTCTCTGGCCGGCAGCTGGCTCGTTCCTCCAGACGTTCAGCATTACGCGGGGGGCGTTAGCCGCGCCGACTGGGTGAGTGCTCAGGTTGCCTTGGTGACGCTATGGGATTCTGGTTTGAATCAGGTGTCTGTCGCCCGGGTGAATCTCGCGACAGGAGCCATGGCGATTCTCCCGCGCAGCAATTTCTCCCCGGCCCTGCTCAACGGGCAACCCCCAGTTTTTCCCCTGACGCAGACGCCTGCGGGTGTCGTGGTGGTGGGCCAGGGCTATGGGCTCGCGTTTTATATTCCGACAAGAGCTTCCTGGTCCCAGTTCATAAAGTCAAGCCCTGTGTCATAGAGTGTTTTATCACTACAAAGGGGGCGGACGGATGGGACCTTCCAAGGACCGGGCGATTATCACGGGGGGAAGCCGGGGGATTGGCCGCGCAGTGGCAGAGCAGCTGGTGGCGCAGGGCAGCGACGTCCTTTTGGTTGCGAGAGATGGGCAGGCGCTTGCCCAGAGGGCGGGTGAGCTGAATCAGGCGGGTCCTGGCCATGCGTTCTGGTACGCGTGCGATATGGCCGACCAGCCTGATGCCGCCAAGAGGGTGGCGCAGTATGCCCAGGCATCGATAGGAGAGCCCACACTGCTTCTAAACGGCGCGGGCGGGGCTTCCATTGCGGGCGCTCTGGACGCGCCCTGGGAGCTTTGGCAGCAAGATTTCACCCTGAAGTTTTGGGGGTACCTGGCGATGATGCGGGCGGTTCTGCCGGGAATGATGGCGCGCCAGCGCGGGGTCATCGTGAACTTGGTGGGCGTGGCGGGAAAAGATCCCAATCCCAATTTGGCCATTGCCAGTGCCGTGAACGGGGCGCTGCGGGCGGTGACCAAGGTACTGGCTGACGAGGCTAGGAGCTCCCGAGTGAGACTGGTGAATGTCAATCCCGGAGCGACGGACACCAGTTTGCTGACCCAGATGGCTGGCCAAATGGCCAAGAGGGTCCAGCGCGACCGCACTGAAGTGCTCTCAGAAATGCGCAGCGGCTCCCCTTTCGGCAGTCTGCCGGCGGCGGCTGATGTCGCGCAGCTGGTGGTGTTTCTCATGTCCGAGCAGGCGCGCTACATCACCGGGACCAGCATTGACATTGATGGCGGAGCCCACCGGGGCCTGGCCTGAATCCTGCGCTCCCGGCGCCACTCTCTAGCTTTGTCGAATCCTGTCACCAGCATCGCCCGCCGCATCCGTCCACAGTTCATGAAAATGAAGTTGTTGTCAGAATAACGCATTATTTTTGCTGGCCAAATGAGCGCAGGCAGCCCGTTTGTCGAAGACTGTGGATATAGTGGGGATAAAGTTGTGAAAAAACTGTGGACAGGAGAATGTGCAAGGCAGGAAAATGCTCTCTGGCCGTGGAAGTTTACTGTGAATAACTAAAATGACTTACAGGACTTGGGAGGGGCTAGTGTGGATGATCGTTGCGCGGTGTGCGGGTCAGAAGAAGTGGTGACAACAGGTCCTTTAACGGTGGAAGGGCAGCGGGCGTCCATTACCGTTGTCCACGGATGGCAATGCACCTTGTGCGGGAATTTGCAGGTGATGGTGCCGCAGTCAGTGCTGGTTCACCTGTACCCGCCAGGCATCCGCCTCCTTACCGAATCCCGGCGGAGCCGCCTGCAAACCCGGAGACGGCTGCGGCACCATAAGGCGCGGCGCGCGGACTAGAGTTGACAGCGCACCGCAGGCCTCTTAATCCTGTGGCCTTCCTGCTGCTCAGAGACGGCCACCCCGGCCGGGAAGCGGGGGGGATTTCTCGGCTCCGGGATTCACGGTGGTCAGAAACGCCAATACGGCAAAGCCAACGGCAATCCAGAATACCCCGTGGAATCCCATCAGAAACCATGAGGCGTAATGGGGATTGGTGTGGGAGGGGGAGGGGCCGAGTCCTGCCAGAATCCAGAGTACGGAGAGGATTTCTGTGGCCAGGCCGACGCCGATCGCACGGCCGAGATTTCTTTCGGTGGCCATGAGGCTGGAGGCAAGACCGGTATCCCTCTTTTTGACCGAGTTCAGGATGGCTGCGCTGTTGGGCGAAGAAAACAAACCGGCGGCGATTCCCTGGCCAGCCAGCAAGATCCAGATCCACCATAAGGGGGCGGTTCCCGGTACCAATGCCAAGCCCACGTTGACGAGGGCGAAGATGGCCAGGCCCAGACGCGCGGGGAGCAATATGCCGTACTTGTCGGCTAAAGTGCCTCCCCACGGCGAGACAACAATCATGGTCAGGGCTTGGGGGAACAGGGAGACGCCGATGACGCCCACAGACAGTTTGAGCTCATCCCGCAAGAAAAATGGGATTAAAAAGGCTGGAAACATCATCAGTATCCAATAGAAAATTCCCGCGATCATATTCATCGAGAAAGGCCACACCTTAAAGAGCCGCAACGGGACAAGCGGGTGCTCTCCACGGGACTCCACTCTGATAAATAGGTAAAGGGCGGCAGCCGTCAGGACCAATAGCGCGACGCCGTACCAGTTGTGGAGGTTGGCCAAGCCAAACTGCAAAAAGGATGTCGTCAGCAGGAACGCCACCGCGCCCTGCCAGTCAAAGCGCTGGGCGCGGAGCGTCTGGTCGCGCGGAAAGTGGGGCAGGTAATGGTAAGACCCCCACAATCCCCACAGTCCAAAGGGAATATTGATCCAGAAGATGCTTTGCCAGCCGAATGCTGCCGTTAATATGCCGCCTAAAGGCGGCCCTGCCAAAGTGCCGGCGGCCACGACCGACCCGATAAGCCCCAAGGCCTTTCCCCGCTGGTCGGGCGCAAAGATGAGAGCAATAATCGCCATAACATTCGCCATGATGATGGCGCCGCCCAGACCTTGGAACACGCGGGCCATCACCAGCCACTCAAAGTCGGGGGACAAGGCGCACAGCAGAGAACCCACAATGAATGTCGCGGTGCCGACGACAAAGACCTCGCGCCGGCCCAGGCGGTCGGCTAACTGTCCCATCACCGGCAGCACACCCGTGATGGCCAGAAGGTACGCTGTCACAACCCACTGCAGGGTCGCAATGGGCAGAGCGAACTGGTGCTGCATGACCGGGAGTGCGACGTTGACGACACTGGAGTCGACGTTGACCATGAACGTGCCGGTGGTGGCCGCAGCAAAGCTGAGCCACAAGGCACGGCCGGTTAGGGGATGCTGCCGGCTTGTGTGAGACGAGACAGCCATAGTGACCTCCCTAGAGGGTGCGGTTAATGACAGGATGCAACAAATCCTGCAAAGTATTCCCTGACCATACTAAAAATTATCGTGTAATGCAACAGTCAGTACTGGTGTGCCGCATTATTTCCTTATGGCCAGGGATTGCTATAATCGGGAGAGAGATGCGGGGTGTTGAGTCCGCACCGGGTAGGGGGATGGCGGATGCACAGTGATGATCTGCTTTGGCTCAAAACATGGGGACAGGCTGTGGCGG
>JAKAAS010000149.1 GCA_021802225.1 Bacillota bacterium | reverse complement strand
GTGTTCCCACGCGTGTTCCCCAGTTCCCACACACCAGAAAGGAGTATCCAATTATGACAAATAATGCCAGCGAACGCCATGAAGGCCACAAAGTGCAATTATGGGTGTCGGATGAACTTTACGCCGCTCTAAAAGCGCGAGCCGTGCGCCACGATACCAACGTGTCGGAAGAATTGCGGAAGGCTGCCAGCGCCGGGCTGGATCCCTTGAATGGCCTGGACACGATTCAGGATTTGCTGACGAACCTGAAACAGTTTACGAAGTTGCACCTCGAACCCTTGGCCTTTGTGGCCGCGATGGATAGCGCCTATGATGCGGCATCGTGGCATCGGTTGTGGGGGACCACGGCGGCTGGCAAAAATCCCCAGGACTTAGAGGTATTGGAGCATCAATTACGCGAGCAGGCCACAAAACGATTACAACGGAAGCTGCGAGTGCCGGATGAGGGCTGCCCCGAGAGTGGAAAGGAGGAATAAGTCATGGCGCAAGAGGAAGAGTGGAAAGTCCGGATGGATGCCGACACGGCGAGCATGGTCCGAGCCTTAGCCCACAAACGCGGGCTGAGCCTCAATCGCTATATGGTGATAGCCATCAGGGAGCAGATGCAGCGCGATGTGGCGGATTGGCACACCGGCCAGTTGTTGCAACTCGTCGAACAAGGCACCCAAAAGACGACCATCGCAGCTAATTTCGCAGCTATCCAGAGTCAAGCCGTGCTGATTTTGCTCAAGGAATGGCGAAAAGCCGACATCAAACGTCAAGAAGGCTTACCCGAAGATCTCGCCCGTCAGAAAGTCGAGTTGGACTGTGATGAGGCTTTGGCCTTAGCGGCAGACGTGTTCGAAAATCCGCAAGTGCAGCAACGGTATGCCTGGGTAGAGCGTCCAGAAAGTGCCGAAGACCTGCCCGATTGGTTGACAGCAGAGGATGACGAGGACCCGGGGAATTAAGTCTCTCATTCCCCTGACAGGGAGAAAGGAGGGTATTATCTATGCCGCAACAGCCGTTCGTGATGCGCGTGCATTTTTACCACGCCCAAGGGCAGGGACTGCAAGGGCTACAATCCGGGGCTCATCACGTGTCTTATATGGGTTCGGTGGACAAGCAGGAATTGCTTGTCGAAGACACTCCCGACCGGTCCACTCTCGAATCCGCCGCCATTCATGCTCGATATGCGGGTGAGCGTGAAGGTAACATGGGCTACCTGGGGAGTTTGGCCGCTGACCCGGACGCAGCACAAAAAAGTATTCTTCAAGCCCAAGGTCCCGTCTGGCGGGTGATTGTGTCGGTGGGCGAAGCGGATGCCTTAGCCATGGGGGGGATCTCACGACAAAGGAAGGTTGGTCCAAAGCCGCCAATACTGTCGTACCACAAATGATTCAGCAAAGCGGGCTATCCGCCCGCGAAGCTCCCATTGCCGGATTTGAGTCAGTGGCGGATTTTCCCGGACTTGCAACAGCGGCAGGCGTTTATTCCGGTGAATCCCGAGCCGGAGCCAGAAACCCCGGCCTCGTCTTCCCTCCTCTTAGGGGAAGGTGACTGGGAAGACCCCTTGGGTGAGGATGAAGACGAAACCGATGACACCGAGGAAGTCGCGGCCACCACGACAGATGAAGGAGGTGATTCCATGGACAGACCTGAGACAGGAAACCCGGACATTGCCGCGGACGCCTTGGGCGTGTTCGCCACGTTGTTCGCGCAGCAAGAGGTGCCCATTGATACCGATGACACCCCTGAAACTTAATCATTAACGGATAAGGAGGACAAGCAATGAATGCCGAACAAGCCAAAGCTTGGGTCGAGACAGGCCTGCAACAAATGCCAAGACCCCGTCAAAGTTCCCGAAACCCAGATGGGGTCTTGAAGATCCGGGCGGCTATTCAGGACTTTCCGAAATGGATGGATTAACGCATGACCGGAACGCCTGTTAATGATTTGCCGAATTATGCAGATGCCGTATCTGGGCTCCAGTTCTGCCGTTCATGATGAGGGATGGTGCTCGAATCACGCATCGTTCCTACTGTGCACGGCCTGGCACCCCATCTTGGAATTTCCGCTTGAGCTCGCGCTGGTCCATGCGAACCCCCAGGACAAATGCCGCGATTCCGACACAGAGGAGACCTCCTCCGGCACCGGCCATGAGTTGCGGGATTCCCGTATGGGACAACACGACGCCGGTGCTGTCGAGCGATACCACTTGGCCCAAAGCCGATCCCAAGAATATCACCGAGAAGACCGACGTCAGAGCGGATGAGGGGATAAGGCGGTAAATCGCCCGCAGCATGATCGTCGTGACCCATCCAGTCATGATACCTGCGACAAAGATAACCAGAGGAAGGGCCCAAGCCACATCTAACACTGGGTAGAGCACAAGCCATGACAGAGCCAAAATGACTGTGGGACTCCACGTGACGAATGGAGAGCGTAAGCCGAGGAAAATGCCCTGTAATGACGCTCCCAACGCACCCCCCGCGCCGAAAGCTGCGAGCACCACACCCAATAGGGTGACCGGCCAGTGATGAAGATCAATCCACGTCGACATTCCGACTTGCAAGGGACCGTATAAAAACAGATTAATAAACGCGGAAGCGCAGACCATCCAGAGGACCGGAACGACGGAACGCGTCCACAGCGTAAATGCGACCGGCGTGGAGGCGATTTCTGGCTCCACTCGGATTTGCACATAGCCCCAAAGGGTGGCGGCCACGAGCAACATCGCGAATATGCCCAAGACTTGCGCTAACGATGCCAGCAAGAGGATCGCACCTGACAGCAGCGGCCCCAGTGCGGTACTGGCCTGAATACCGACTTGATAGACTGCGTTGGCGCGCTCGAGTTGCCCGGTTCCCGCTACGATGGGCAATACGGAGTAACTCATGGGCAGACTTAACGCCCCGATGGCACCAATCAATAGGGTTCCAGCTATCAGCATCCAGACCGGTGCCTGAGGAAACAGGTATTGGCCCACCGCCCATGCGCTGGTAATGAGAGCCAAGGAGGCGAACAACCCGACAATCTGTTGACGTGGCGAAAACCAGCGCAGAATAACGTTTGCGACTGGGAGCAGGATAAGGCGCGGGAACACCAGCAAGCTGAGAACCAGACCGTTGAGTTCCGCGTTGCGGTACTGATGCAAAATGGTCCAACTTAAAGCAACGGGGAGAAATTGGCCGCCCAGTGCGAGAATGAATTGCATGAAAAAGTAGACCCGAAACGGCACATTTCCCCACAGTTCTCTCACAGAAGCCATCCTCCAAACCGAAAGGGAAGACAATCCGAGTCGAGCAATGCCTCGCCAAAGTCTCCTTTAAGCGCCTTTAGAAAGCTTATTGCGTGGCACGTGGCCAGTATTGATCGATCTCCTCTCTGTTCCATGTTGAGGATGATTGCATCGATGGTGTCGATAGTATAGGGCGCTCGCGGCCGCAGTACCTGCGCGAGCTCAGCAAACATGCGGGTTGTCAGCGGTTCCACCCATGGCATCCGTCGAAACACGGTTTGCAGGACCTCTGCCTCCAAATTGGTGAGTGCATCAAAAGTCCATGATCTGGGACGATATTCATCGCCTGGCAATGCATATACCGGCAGGAACCTCTTCCGAAAGAACTGATCGATCCACGTGGCTGCGGGATTGGGTAGTGGCTCGGAGATGGGACCGGGAGCCGGGCCAAACCATACAAGATAGGTGGTCCATAGGGGAACCACGTAAACCTCCACGGAATCCCCCCACCAGGTGTTATGTAGCGTTAGCCATTCTCGCAATGGCGACATCAAATCACCCGGAATCGGCAAGTTTAAGGCCAGCAACATTGCTGTGGGATCGACGCAGTGTAACAAGAGTCGGCCACCAGCTCGAAGCAGGTTAAAATATCTGTGTATCCAGGGTTCTTCATACGCGGATTTGACGTAACCATGGTTATCGTACACATCGACCAGAATGGCATCAAAGGATCCCTCCTCCAACGTATCCAAGACATCATGAAAGTCGCCGACGATGACGGGCCAAGATGATAAATCTACCCATTCACGCGTTTCCGCTATCAGATCGGCGTCCACTTCGATGCCTACACCATGAACTTGAGTTCCCCACCGGGTTAAAATCTGGGCAAACGTACCGCCGCCGAATCCCACGGAAAGGACACGAGCAGTAGAGCCGCAAGTCATAGCGCTCCAGGCCTGATAGTCCCAGTACTTAAATGTTAGGTCGTTCGTCACCCGCTTTGAATGGCTGTATCCGGTGGTTCCGTCCGCATCAACAAGCCATATAGTGTCGTCCTCTTTAACCCATGTCTTCATAAATTTCTCCTGTCGCAATATCGAGCAATAGAGACGGCGCATAGTCAGCACACCGTATCATGGTTGATGATGAGTTTGGTGGACCTTGCACGAAAATCGATGGCTGGCTGACATAGTGGTGATGCCGATACCACAAGCGCCAATGGGCCGGTTGGGCCAACAATCTGCGTCGAAAGAACGCCATGACGTATTGAGCGAGTTCTTCAGAGTTGCGGCTTCTCAATGGCGGTGAATAGACTATGGTATCATCGGACTCTGGAATGAACGCCACGATAGGGGTGTCCGTTTGACTCAAGAGACGAAAGAGACCACTTCGCAGATGGATAGGGTGGCTAATAAAGGGTACTGTAATGGGTGCATTGTCTTGACCCACTCCCGTTAAACCGTCGAGGTACACCATTACCACGCCCCTCTTCTTTAGGTGACGAACGATCCGCAAGGCGGATGCAGCGTGGTCAGCGACAACAAAGTGAACATTCAATTGCTCGTATATGCGATTCCACTTTTCCAGCTGCTGTTCCAACTCGAACGACTCTTGGTCTACGACGAGAGCCGTTGATGCCGACGGATTATGGTCGCGAATAGTCTGAACAAACTTAACAAAGGCGTGCCGATAGGCGTCAAAGTGGATGGTAATCCCGACTAGCCCATTATGCAATGGTATTTCTTCCCAGTCTGTTCCGTACGACGAACTAAATCCAGAATGGGCAGCCGGATCCACGCGTTGCTGGTCGCTGGCTTTGAGAAATCCAAGATGTTTGGACCAAATCTCGTCCAACACGTAGGTGTTGAATAGTCGCAGCTCTTTTATGAGGTTTGCGTAGGCCATAAAGTGGTCGAAACTTAACCATTCCTGGTGAGTATTCATCATCGTGGGGTGCTTCACTCCTTGTCTTAGAGGTCAGGGTGCCGCGCGTCGTTGCATTACCAATCCTTCCAGTATCGCTACCAAAATACGTACTGCCCAATCATAGTCTCCACGGTCCGGATTTCCCTCAGCATTAGCTTCCACGATGTCTACAGCTACGATATGATGATGTGACTGAAATAGGCATTGGATGGCTTCCTCGATAATCCGGCCCGGAAGACCATTCGGAATCGGAAAATCGACCCATGGAAAGTCCCGAGGATCAAGACAGTCCATATCAACCGACAAATAACTGGTTGTAGGGGGAATCGCTTCAACGAGTTGCTGAAATCGCTCTAAGCTAAATTGACTGCTCGGCAATGCGTCAAATTCCGCATCAACCACCAGGTTTCGACTGCGGAGCCCGCGAACTCCAATATGAACAATGCGAAACGTACCGGCTCGTTCCAAGTAGCTGATAAAATTTCCATGATCTAGTGCAGGAGCCGCTCCTGGTAGTGAGTAACGATCGAAGTGCGCATCAAAGTGCCACACCGTTAACGGTTCTACCAAG
>JAKAAS010000148.1 GCA_021802225.1 Bacillota bacterium | reverse complement strand
CAGATATTTGCGTGAATGATATCCGCGACCCCGAAGAGGTCCAGCCCTTGCTGGCGGAACTGGAGTCCTTGGGGGTACGTGCCTTGTACGTGCGGACAGACGTGAGAGATCGGCCGGGAATGGAGGAGATGGCCGACCGCGTTGAGTCCCTGTGGGGGCCGGTGTC
Organism: Bacillota bacterium; assembly: GCA_021802225.1. The sequence continues at coordinate 5,562 of JAKAAS010000148.1, read as the reverse complement.
TATTGTTGTCTCCAATGCGGTCACAAGCCAGCGGCACACCCTGCTGGACACACCGTTGGAAGAACTGGTGCAAGCGGTTGATGTGGGAATCTACGGCGCCTTTCACGCGCTCCAGGTATTTGCCAGCCGGATGGTTTCCCACAAGGTCCACGGATCGATTATCCAGATGACGTCGCCATGGGCTTACCTGCCATACGCGGGCGGAATGGATTACCGGATTGTAAAATCTGCCCAGCACCAGATGGCACTGTCACTAGCCACCGAACTCATGTCCTACGGCATCCGGGTGAACGTGCTGGAGCCGGGTTGGGTTGAAACCGAGGGTGAGCACCGCTGGCACTCTGCAGAAAGCATGCGGCAGGCGTCAAAGACCTTGCCGCTGGGCCGACTGTGCACCCCGGAAGAGACAGGGCGGGCAGCTGTATATCTCTGCAGCGAACCCTATATTACCGGGACTCATCTTAAAATTGATGGTGGGTTGACACTGAATTACTACTCCGCAGCTGGCTTGGCGGGCACGAGGCCAGAGGACAGGTAGCGTGCGCTGCAGCGGATAGGAAGCGGTTGAGATTTTTAAGAAATCTTGCGGTTTTACCCCGAACTATCTTAATTCTGCTCTGTGCTCGCGGCGATCCCTTACGGTGACGCGAGGAATGTCGCGGGAAAAGTTCTTATACCCCTGTGCCTTGAAGACGGAATGGTTCGTCAGGGCGCCGGGGCTTATCGCCGTGACGCGGAGCCGTCCAAGGCATATTGCACAGCATCATCCTATACATTTAATCAAGATGCCTATTGTGCCTCCCGGCTCTATCCTCTAAATTATTCAATAATTCCAGTAAGAAAGGGGAGTCGAGACCATGTCTATTCCAGGACCCTGCTCCAAGGAGCTTATGCGCCGCCGGGAATCTGCAGTGCCGCGAGGTGTCAGCCATGCCACACCTATTTTTGTGGCGCGCGCCGAAGGGTCCCGCATCTGGGATGTGGACGGCAATGAGTATCTGGATTTCGCTGGCGGCATCGGGGTGCAAAATTTAGGACACCGGCCGGACTTTGTCCTGCAGGCCATACGCCAGCAATTGGACCGATATCTTCACACCTCGGTCAATGTCTTGCCTTATGAGCCATATATCGCCTTAGCTGAACGCCTTGCCGCTATCACTCCGGGATCTTGGGCGAAAAAAGTGCTTTTTATCAATTCGGGAGCTGAAGCTGTTGAGAATGCTGTAAAAATCGCGCGCAGCTATACCGGCAGACCTGCCATTGTGGCTTTCACCTACGGCTTTCACGGCCGGACCCTGCTGACCATGACTCTCACCGGCAAAGCGAAGCCTTACCGCGCCGGGTTTGGTCCCATGGCTCCAGAAATCTACCACATTCCCTACCCGTACCCCTATCGCGACCCGATCGGCGGCCAGCCCGGCTACGGACGGATTGCCGCTGAGCGCCTGCTGGAACTCTTTCGCACGGAAATTCCAGCTGAGCAAGTGGCGGGAGTCATCGTCGAGCCAGTGGCGGGGGAGGGCGGCTTTATTGTGCCCCCTGCAGACTTTTTGCCACGGCTGCGCGAGATTACCGCACAGCACGGAATCCTGTTAATCGCCGATGAAATTCAATCGGGATTCGGACGGACAGGAAAACTGTTTGCATGCGAACACACGGGCGTCGAACCGGATTTAATGACGGTGGCAAAATCCTTGGCGGCTGGGCTTCCCCTGTCCGCAGTGGTTGGGCGCGCGGAGATTATGGATGCGCCCCCCGTGGGAGGGTTGGGAGGCACCTACGGCGGGAATCCCTTGGCTCTCGCCGCGGCATTGGCCGTTGTGGAGGAATTTGAGCAAAACCCCCGGTGGCTTGAAAGCGCCGAACGTATGGGCCAAAAGGTCCAAGCGCGATTCCAATCCTTTCATGACCGCTATGATATTGTCGGAGAGGCGCGGGGGTTGGGACCCATGGCGGCTTTGGAATTGGTCGAGTCGCAAGAATCGCGAGTGCCGTCAGCACTCGCGGCAGAGCATTTTGCCACTTATGCTTATAAACATGGACTGATTGTCATGCGGGCGGGAATGGACAATCACGTCATCCGTACGCTTATGCCCCTTTCGACAAGTGACGGCGAGCTGGACAAAGGCCTGCAGATTATGGATGAGGCTTTGACTTACGCCTCGCGCCAGGTTCAAGCCGCCATGCTTTAGAGTTAAACGCCCCATTGGCAGCGAGTGCGGTCTTCTCTTCTCGTTCGGCGGCCTTCTTATCGAAGAGGCCGCCCGGGGAAGACAGGAGCCTACCTGAAGAAAGGCTACCCATCTTTGTGCACACCGTGGTGACCATTTTGCCTTACATCCTTCCTACGGACTTGGTCTTGGTCCGTCCTGTTTCATCAGATCCATCTTTCAGCGATTATGGTAAGGGAGGCGTTCTCATGAAACGAACTGAGCCAACATCTCGCCGCAGACCTGTGGAACGGTTGAATAAGAACACGCTGACCACGGCTGACATTACCGCCGTGTCCCTGGCGAATACGGCGCCAGCGATGAGTTTTTTCTTTTCTTTTGCCACTATTGCCGCAGCCGCCGGCGTGGCCAGCCCTTTAGCCATTGTCGTCGCGGCCATCGTCATTCTCTTGAAGATCAATAGCCTGGTGGAATTTACGCGGGTTACCCCTAGCGCGGGATCCTATATTTCGTACATTGGAAAGACATTCGGAGCTATCCCTGGAGTGATGGCCGCGTGGGCCCTGGGATTCGGCTTTATTGTTGCGGTAGGCTTTGTGATCGCTGTCTTAGGTGGGTGGACGGCTCTCATTTTAAGCCAGTTTCTTCATGTCGTCGTCCCCTGGGAGATTATTTCGGTTGTGCTCGTCCTGTTTGTCGCCTTCCTAGTCTACCGCGGGGTGAAGATCTCCACCAGGTGGGCGGTAGCGATGTTTGCCTTTGAACTGCTGCTGATTCTTGTGAGTATGATCGCGATTATAGCCACGCACCTGCATGATCTGTCCTTCAGCAGTTTTAATCCCGCTCACATCAAAAACGGGCTGGCGGGAATTGGGTTGGCCTTTCCCTTAGCGGTCTTCTTGTTCATTGGTGTCGGCAATCCCGGAGCCATGGTGGAAGAAACCAAAAATCCCCGCCACGCAGTGCCTATCGCGATTTACACGGCTACGGTCTTTGTGACCGTGGTGTATCTCTTGATGGCATGGATCACATCGATTGCTTTTCATGACCATGCCACCCTCATTGCCAATCAGTCGGTGCCGTTTGTCGCCGCCGCGACTAGGGCGCTGGGACCCTTCGCCATTCTCGTCTATCTAGCGGGACTCACCAGCACATTCGCCTCGCTGATCGGGGCGACAAATGCGCAGGCGCGGATGATTTTTAGTGCGGGCCGCGAAGGACTGCTGCCATCCGTGTTGGGCCGTGTCAGCCGACACGGAACCCCGGCTGTCGCGATCTTTGTGTACTTGGGCGTCTCGCTCGCCATGACCCTCATTTGGGTCAGCCATGGGTCGCCGCTTGCCATTGCTGGCGTCATTGCCACGCTGGGCACGATTCCCATAGCACTGGTGTATCTGGTGCTCAATATTGCCTTGCCGGTCTATTATTTGCGTGAGGCCCGCGCGCAATTTTCGTGGGTGCGCCACCTAATTATTCCGGTCGGTGGCACAATTGCCCTCATTTTGCCTTTGTGGGGACTGATTGAGCCGGGTCAGCCGGCACCGTTCAATGAATTCCCGTGGATTGTCCTAGGGATGCTAGTCCTGGCGTTTGTCTACGGAGTCATCCGCCGGAGGCAAATTCCCGACCTGGCTGACCGCGTGGGAAGCATTATTGCAGACGAGTGACACAGGAACAACAAGAAAGCCTTGGCCTGTGGCGGGGACTGGGTGTCATGGGCGGCGGGGCTGGTTGGAAATTGAAATGGAAGCAGTTATCAATCGCTTAGCGATTCGCTGCTGAGTGCGTGCAGGTGGTGCCATGACCACGTTAGCTCCAACTGTGACAGAAGCTCATTGGTTAGCGGTCTTTGCAGACAGGTTTCCAGACGGCTGATGCGGCTGCGCAGCGTATTGCGGTGAATGCCCAGGCTCCGTGCGGCACCGGTTAGGGAGCCCCGGTAGGCTATGAGCTGCTGCAGTGTCGTACGCAGCGCAGCATCATCAATCTTCTGCCATGTCAGGCGAAAGAATTCCTCCATGACCGGCGCCGGCAGAGACTGCAGAGCGCGGTAAAAGAGAAGGTCCTGAGCGGGAGTGACATGGCCTGTAGGGGCAAATTCGCACAGGTGGCGCAAGGAGTCGAATGTCCGGGCGGTATCTTGGAGAATCAGCGGTTCTGACAGCACCCCCCGTGTCCATGAAAATTTCCGGCGCCACTCGGCCAGTGCGCTTTCCAGCTCCGACAAGTTGGGACGCGGGGGTTTAAGCGCGACGGCCCAGAACCGGCCAGAGGCAGTGACAACGGGATTAAAGGATTTGAGTGCGGTGCTGAGCCATTGATGATGCTGATCCTCCTGGAGAGGATCAAAGTCCTCCTGCGGCTCTTCTTTTGACAGGACGAGAAGGGAGTACGGCGTGTCGGGATGCAGTCCCAGTAGATCCGCACGCTTCACCGAGAGGCCTGCCGTGGGCGCCGTGCCTTCTAGCAGGGCATCAAACAACGATGACCGGAGGCGCCGCTCCGTATCGCTTTTTACCTGATTTTTCATCAGCCGCATGGCGGCCAGCAACGCGGCATGCTCGAGGGCCTGGTAGCGGTACGGATCGCTTCGGATCTGAGCAGGGAAAGAGAGGTAGTAGACGACGTCGTCGGCGCTCAGAACGGGGACTCTCGCGGCCGGCGGATCAAATTGTCCGGCGCTAATCAAACAGTGACCCGCTGAATCTTCAAGCACGAGGGGCGTTTGCAAAGCGGATGACACCTCACGCAGAAAATCGCTGAGGCTGCGGGAGTGAACTGCCTGGCGGGCAAATTGATATTGCCACTGTTGAAGGCGCTGCAGCTTATCCAGGTACGAAGAAATCACTAATGCATGAATGCTTTCACTGATCCGCATAAAAGGCTGAGACCACGGCACGGTGATGAGGGGGAATTGGTGGGCTTCGGCTGCCGCGACCGCTTCGTCCGGCAAACTGACCATGTAAGGCCCGAGAGCACACAACAATCCTGCCACCTGTTGCTGGTCCAAACGCTCAATGAGCCGGGGCCACGTGGGATAACCGCTCAGTTGCTGGCCTGTGGTCAGAATCAGCATATGAGCATCAGCCCATGGAGTCATGTCAGACAGATCGATCACGTGTGCCAATTTTACCAAGCGACTGAGTCCTTGCTGCCCGGCAATTACCTTGCAGGCACTCAGATCGGGCAGATCCAGGCAATTCGCCACGGTCACCATGAACAATCCTCCCATTTTTCGATATATGCAAGTTGCACAGAAAGTCTAGCATAGACGTTATGTTTTGCCCATAGGACGTGCGCCCACTCCCAATTACACTACATTGAGCAGAACAGCGTCCTCTCATCGCTGTGGCGGGTGGCCCGACTTGGCAGGTGTGACCTCTCCGTGCTG
>JAKAAS010000147.1 GCA_021802225.1 Bacillota bacterium | reverse complement strand
CTTCCATAGGAGCACCAAAACGCCCCGTCACCACCTTGTCCGACTTGACACGGCACAGGTCCACAAAATATTCATAAAGTGGCTCCGCCACTTCTCTAGAGGCCGCTGGAGAAAAATTGGGACGGCGGCCGCTGGCCGCCTCGGCATAGAGGGTAAATTGTGAAACCACCATGATCCCGCCTTCAATATCCAGGACACTGCGGTTCATCTTTCCACGCTCATCAAATATCCTGAGATTCAGGGCCTTATCAGAAAGCCAGCGGACAGTCTGCCGGTCGTCGCGGGGATGTATCCCGAGAAATACCAGCAATCCCGTCTCAATAGCCGCCACGCTCTCATCTCCGACCACTACGGATGCGCGTCTTACGCGCTGCAGCAGGGCACGCATCAGAGTTTTTCGTGGCTGACGCGCTCAACCCGTTCAACATAGGGCAACGCCTCAAGACGCCTGATAATGCGCGTCAGCTGTGTTAGATTTTTCACTTCCAGCCTCACATTCACGACCGCTGTGCGGTCTTTAAATCCCCGTGCCTTGGCAGAGATGATGTTGGCGTCAGCCACCACATTTGCCACGTCTGCCAAGAGTCCCGCGCGGTCCCACGCGAACACGGCCAGCTCAACAGGATGGGGCGCCAGCTCCGCTTCTTGCGTATCCCAGCTGACTTCAATAAGCCGTTCCGGATCCCGGCTCAATTCCTTCTCATTGGGGCAGTCAAGGCGGTGCACGGACACCCCGCGGCCCCGGGTCAGGTACCCGATGATAGGATCCCCCGGCACGGGCTGGCAACACCGTGCCAACCGCGTGAGCAACCGCGTTTGGCCGCGGACAAGGATTTGTTCCCCACTGGCCGGCACTGCGGTCTTTTCCCGCTTGACCGGCACAACCGGAGCCAGGACTGGTTCAAGACTCCGTCCCAATTCCTCCTTGAGGCGCGCCACTGCCTGCACGGGATTAATCATCCCGTCACTAATCCCAATGGCCAGCTCATCTACTGTACCATAGCCCACCTTCTTCACCAATTCCTGGAGGCGGTCGTGCTGCAGGGTCAGACTGGCCCGCCTGAGTTCCCGCTCAAATATTTCCTGGCCGCGGGCCAGGTGCTCCTGGCGGCGCTCCCGGCGAATCCACTGCCTTATCCGGTTCTTCGCTTGCGATGTCTGGACAATGTTGAGCCAGTCCACACTGGGACCGGGAGATTTCCGGTTGACCAGGACCTCGACGATATCCCCGTTCTCGAGCGCTGTGGTCAGGGGCACGATACGTCCGTTAACCTTGGCGCCGACACAGTGATTGCCTACATCCGTGTGGATGCGGTAGGCGAAGTCAATCGGAGTGGCTCCCGCCGGCAAGTCCAGCACGTCCCCCTTGGGAGTGAATACGAACACTTCCTCACTGAAAAGGTCCACCTTCAGGGTGTCCATAAACTCGCGCGCATCGCGCATATCACGCTGCCATTCCAATAACTGCCTCAGCCATGACAGTTTCTGCTCGAACTCGCGGTCCTCTTTGCCGCCGTCTTTATAGCGCCAGTGCGCGGCAATTCCGTATTCAGCCGTGTGATGCATCTCAAAGGTGCGGATCTGCACCTCCAGCGGCTCGCCTTCCGGACCCATCACCGTGGTATGCAGACTCTGGTACAAGTTGGACTTAGGCATGGCGATATAGTCCTTAAAACGGCCTGGCACCGGCTTCCACAAAGAGTGCACCAGCCCTAAGACCGCGTAACAGTCTTTGACAGTCTCCACCATAACGCGCACGGCTACCAAATCGTAAATCTGAGAAAAGTCCTTGCCCTGTTTGTACATCTTCTGGTAGATGCTGTACAAGTGCTTGGCCCGGCCCGACAGTTCCGCCACCATACCCATGGAATCCAGCCGGCTCGTCAATTCGGCGGTGACCGACTCCACCGCCGCCTCCCGCTCCAATCTCTTCTTGGCCACCAATTCCTTCATCAATTGGAACTCTTCTGGCTGCAAGTGTTGAAAAGCCAAATCTTCGAGCTCCCACTTAATCCGGAAAATGCCCAGGCGGTGCGCCAGAGGTGCGTAAATTTCCATTGTTTCCCGGGCAATCCGCTGAACCCGGTCAGCGGTCAAGTGCTTGAGGGTGCGCATATTGTGCAGGCGGTCTGCCAGCTTGATGAGAATCACCCGGATGTCCTTGGCCATCGCCAACAGCATCTTGCGCAGATTTTCCGCCTGCTCCTCTTCGCGCGTCCGCACCTCGAGTCGGTCCAGTTTTGTCACGCCGTCGACAAGTTGAGCGACCTCCGGGCCAAATCGCTCCTCGATGTCCTTCAGCGTATAGTTGGTATCCTCTACCACATCATGCAAAAGGGCGGCGATGATGGTGGGGACATCCATGCGCAGGTCAGCCAGAATAGACGCCACGGCAAGCGGGTGCTCTATGTAAGGAGCGCCCGAAGCACGGCTCTGGCCTTCGTGGGCCCTGCGCGAAAAGTCGATGGCTTCGGCGATTTGTTCCGCTTCCGGAGAGTCTGCCGTAAATCCGAGTTTTTCCGCCATGCTGACCTGCTCCATGACAGCTCCCCCCATTCTTTGCTTACCTTGCCAACAAACTTGTCACCAGCGCTTTGGGGTCCAGTTTCTTGCGGCCCCCCAAGGCCTCCAACTCGATTAAAAAGGCAAAAGCCACCACCGTTGCCTTCAAGCGGGAAGCAAGCCGCGCAGTGGCTGCTACCGTCCCGCCGGTAGCCAGCACGTCATCGACAATTATCACGCGCTTTCCCGCCAAAGCCCGATCGTTTTCCACTTCGAGGTGGTTTTCACCATATTCTAACGAATATGCTTCCACTAGAACAGGGGCCGGCAGCTTCCCGCTCTTGCGCACCGGGATGAGTCCCGCATGCAAGCGGTCCGCTAGCGGGGCGGCAATCAAAAACCCCCGGGCCTCTGGAGCCAGGATCGCGTCCGGATGAAATGGCCGGAGGCGCTCTTCCAACTCGTCCAGCACCTCACGCCACGCGTCAGGGTTGGCCATCACCGGCAACACGTCCCGGAACAATACCCCTTGCAGAGGAAAATCCGGTATTTCCCTTACCCATTCAGTCCACGCCACTGCTGACCCTCCTAATACCTAGTACGTACTGTCCCACTCTGCTGCCGGCCGTCTCCAATCGCGCTCCGCAGCCATCAGCCGGTGCCGGGCGCGTTCAAAGGACGGACTGTCGGCCAGCTGCCGCCGCGCCGCAGGTTTCTCTCCCCGCCGGAAACCCAATTCGCGAAATACCCGGGCCCCAATGACAAGCGGGGCCCGGGAAGCCTCCCAGGCGGTCCACAGCCGGGCAAGCGTTTCCCTCGTCGGGGTGAGGCGCCGGGCCTTGGCGAGCACTCCCGCCGGGTCCAATTCGGGATTTATCCACATGATTCCGCTGCTCTCCTTGAGTATAGCGGATGCGGCCATCAGCACATGGCGGCTGACAGGCGCCGTCAGCCACACAATATGGTCCGCCCAGTTGGCCAAGTGGGGCCACTGGGCCCACTGGTTGATCACCACCGGACTTCCGTCCGCCAGGCTGGATGCCTGCTCAGATCCCGCCCATGACGCGTAGGGCCAATAGTGATACCATGCACGCCCATGGGTCTTGAGCGCCCACCGCTTTTGCTCGCGGGTGCTGTTCACCACGTAGAGAACACGGCCCGGCAGATCCGCCGGTGCCGGGGAAAACCGGGTGGACCCACGCCACTGCTTCCGGCTGGCAGACACTCCGACAAACTCCTCAACATGCCACTGCGGGGTTTTCCTCCCCTGAAACTGGTTAAGGACCAGTTCACCCACAAACTCCACGAACCCATCTTTTTCCATGGATTCTGAGACTGCTGCCTGACTGAAAGCGACTGCCCGGAACGGGCTGCCTGCCAGCGTCAGGGACAAATGGGTTTTCTCGCTCCCCATCCGGCGCATCTCCCCAATACTTCCATTAACCGCCAGCCGCGGTCTTTCAAACCCGTGGCCATACGGTTCCAGTCCGAGAATCTGGTCAGCGACCTCCGGAGTCAGCGCCGCCGCCCCAACAATGGCATCCACCTCCCCGCCAACGAACTGCTGAGCCAAAATCTCAGGGGGCAAATCCCGGGAAAATTTGCGAGACAATTCCTGAGCGTCCTGGCGCAGGAGGCTGAATCCGCATGCCCCCCGGTGCCCTCCCAACTTAAGAAAAGCGTCGCGGCTCTTCCCAAGATGCCCAAACAAGTCGAGACCCGGCACAGACCGCGCCGACCCTTTTCCCGATGTCCCATCCCAGCCGATAACGGCGACGGGACGCTTTAACCGGTCCTTGAGGCGGGATGCGACAATGCCTACTACACCGTGATGCCAGTTGTCTCCCGCCACGACCACAAATCCCGGAACGTTCCCCTTCTTGTCCATGGGGATTTGCTGCAGAGCCTGCTCCACCAGATCCCGCTCTATTTCGCGCCGCAGGCGATTTCGGGTCCGGAGGTCCTCTGCCCACGGCTTGGCCTCTTCCACGCTGCCGGACAGGAGCAGTGAGACGGCTGGCGCAGCATCACCCATTCTTCCGGACGCGTTGAGGTGCGGCCCCACAAAAAATGCCAGATCGTCTGCACTGAGCTGCTGCCCAGGCTTCAGGCGGTCACCCAACAAAGCCGTAATGCCGGGACACGCCCCATTTTCCAGCGCGGGCAGACCGCGCTGCACGATCCGCCGGTTGTCCCCCGTCAGGGGCACAACGTCTGCAACGGTGCCAACGGCCGCAATCCCATAGGCCCAGTCGGGCAGGTCTCCGTGCAAGAGAGCGCGGACCACTTGCAGGGCAACTCCAGCCCCCGAGAAGCGGTTGGGACGGTTCATCCGCTCTGGATTGACTAGAGCCGGCACATCGGGAATGTCTGGGGGCAGTCCGTGATGATCGGTCACGATCAAGGTCAGGCCCTGTTTTTTTGCCAGCCGGGCTGCATCCGGTGAACTGGAGCCACAATCGACGGTGACCAGAAGATCCACCCCGTCGGCGACAGCTTGCTCGACGCCCTCCGGGTGCAGCCCGTAACCCTCATCAAATCGGTTGGGAATATAATAGTCAACATTCTCAAACCCCGCCCAGCGCAGACCCTGGTACATTACAGCGGTAGCAGTCACCCCGTCGGCATCGTAGTCTCCGTAAACCCGGACGCGCTTTTGGCCCTGCCGGGCCGCCGCCAGAAGGTCCACCGCCCGGTCCAGATCCGGCAGGTCCCCCGGGCTGCTCAGGGGCTGGTCCACGCGGCGGAGATCTTGCAGGGCGCCAACCGAGCGAATTCCGCGCACCCACAGGATCCTCGCCACCACAGGTGACAGTCCGCTGCTCGTCTGGAACTCCACATAGGCCTCGTAATCCTCAGACCCTAAAGACTTCAGTACATAATTTTCGTTCCGGTACCGTTTCGTGCTGACCAGTCCAATCCTGACGTTAATCGGGATTTACATGAACCATCACATCTTGAATGCGCGGCAGACTCATGATGGCTTCTTTCACCCGGTGTGAGATTTGATGAGCTTCCAAAATCGACAGTTGGCGGTTCACAACAATTTTCAAGTCCACCAGAACTTGAGTGCCCGATACCCGCGTCCGTATTTCCGCGATCTTCTCAACCCCAGCCACCTGCAGGCACTGGACCCGTATAGCATAGACCGTCTCCGGGTCGGCGGCGCGGTCCATCAGGTCGTTGGCTGCCTGGGAAAAGATCTCAATCCCCAGCCACACAATCAGGGCCGCG
>JAKAAS010000146.1 GCA_021802225.1 Bacillota bacterium | reverse complement strand
CGGCCGCATTCCCAGACGCCGGGTCAAGCGGGGGACCGTCCACAACGCTTCGCGGATCATCCCCGCCGTCATTTTGCTCTGCCCGGCCCGGCGATCGGGAAAGACAATCGGGACTTCCACGAGCGTCCGGCGTTGCACCCACGCTTGGTACAACAATTCGATTTGGCACACATAGCCCGATCCCTGCACCGCCGTCCAATCGAGGGCCTCCAGGGTGGATCGCTTCCAGATTTTAAATCCGCTGGTGCCGTCCCGAATGGGCCAATGCAGCCACCAAGCGGCATAGGCGGAGGCGCTCCGGGACAAAAGACGGCGAGCGCGGGACCAACCCGGCGTCGATCCCCCGGGCACATAACGGGATCCAATCACCACGTCGGTAGAGGCCGTGAGAGCCAACAAGGCCGGCAAAAAGCGCGGATCATGCGATCCATCGGCGTCCATCTGTCCCAAGGTGGCATACTGTGGACGACGCAAGCCCCAGGCAAACCCGTCACGCAAGGCGCTGGCGAAGCCTCGAGGCCCGGTCCGGTGCAAGACAAACACGCGGCGGGGAGCGCGGTGGCGCCATTGTTCGGCGACAAAGCCCGTCCCATCCGGAGAGGCGTCATCGACAATCAGCACGTCACACCCGGCTAACTGGGGATGGGCGATGATCCTCTCCAACAGACGGGGTAAGGATTCGCGCTCATTATAGGTTGGAATGACTAACAAGGTGGGCATGATCATCAGTCCTTATCGTGGAGTAGGGGGAATTAACGGGACGGTCGTATGAAGAGCAAACAGCCTCGCATACAGCTGCAGCGAGTGAAATTGAACCCATAGGGCGGAAGCAAGAGCAAGGAGTTATCGATTGCGGTTTAGCTAAAATCGACAAGCTGTGAAGAGAAGACGTTGTCAGAAAACGACTGAAGAACACGCAAAATCTGCACAACATCCGGTAAGGTACACAGGCCAGATGAGGCCTCATCGGCGTCGCGGGGAACGGGGAGAGTCGGGACCGCCTGGGATGATCAATAGGCTTGGTTCTCCTCATATTAACCAAAATATCCTGTTTTAATGGACAAACACGTGAACACCTAACGACCCGATGGCTGCTAAAGCTGCCCATCCCACACTTTCCCACCAGAGCATTCGACGGCGGCGTCGAACAAGAAATGCGCCCCAGACAATCAGAGCATGTTCCTCGGCGGGTTCGTCAGTTAAAGTGCTTAAACGCTGTGTTGCTGCCGTATCAGCGCGTAATTCTAAAGGCCATCGTAAGACCATGTCACCTATAATGGTCGCTATCGCGGTCACTGCGGGTAATAGCCAAGTCCAAGGAATCACAAAAGTCGTCACACTGCTTAAAATAAATGCCACTTTGATCCAGCCATCTGCCCCTCGTGTGCGCCCTAACGATTGTTGAGAATGAGTCAATTCATGAGCTAACACGTGCAAACTCACTGCATCTTGAGGATTCCATTGAGTACCGATGACCATATGTTGACGCCATGGGTTCCAGAATGCCTCATGACCCGTCGTATAGACAACATTGGACGGCAGCCATTGTTGCCAAATCGGTGTGAGATCATTTTGCCGTAACCCCGTTGGAACTGGGATAGGAGGATCATGACGCATTTCCCAATGATGCAAAAAAGCGCTAAGAGGCCATGTTAAGGTTGCGGCTACCAAAATCCCAGGTATTTTTGTCGTAGCACGGATCTTCTTTCGGTCACTTTCTTTACCGAAAGATTTCGCGATGGTTAACGAAAAATCCTTGATGATCATAACGGAACTTTCTAAGGCAAAACAAGTGGGTGGCCATACCCGAAATGCGAGGGCACCATAAACACCAATAATGATTAAACCACCCGCCACGCGATGACCCCATCCAAGCCCAAGAGGGAACAGAGAAAAGATGCCAGCTAATAACAAGCCGAGAGACATTCCCATAATACTGAAATAAAACAACGGAGGGCGGAAAACATTTCGCATCATGGCCACCTTTTCTTTCATGGCAAATCTGCTTGGGAGCAAAAATCTCCCTGTTGAATACGCAGTGGTGAATGGTCATCGAGACGGAGGCAGCCAATTATTCACTTGCACAACAATGTCATCGCCAGCGGCGATGACACGACAGGATTTTTCACGGCTGATTCGGTTCGGTGCGAAAATTCCACGACAACGCAGGTAGCCAATGACTCGATTCATTTCTTTGGAGGTAAAATCCTTGTATTGGTTCGATGATGGCGGTCATAATCCACAAACCGTCACGAATCACATAAGCGCCTTGAATCCACCATAGGACCACGGAACTTTCCTCCCTTGAGAATGTGTGGGGCAGCCGGATAAAACGCTATTACCATCGCCGAATTACGCCTTGACCAATTACAGCGTATCAAAATCCTCATCATCCTCGTCATCGGTGTCCTCGTCATCGGTGTCCTCGTCGGTATTTTGAACGATTGTGTGATCTCCCAGTTTGTCCGGATCTTCTGTGTTAACAGCGGCCTTAGTGGAGTGGTCAGTTGCTTCGTCATTCACAAGGGCCCCGTCGTTGGCTTGAACTTCGTCGGCAACAATGTTATTGCCTTGCGAAGTGGGTGAGGCATGTGTATCGCGATCTTGTTCGGTCGCGATTGCCCCGGCTTTATCGGGGCTATCCGAGCTTTGATATTCCGTGCCTCTGCCGGTATCAGTGGTCGCCGTACCTTCATCGGATCGCAGCATCCTTTCACCCTGATCGGGATTCATATCGTCTAAGCTAACCGTTATGGTATCTTGCATATCGGTGGCAGATTGTGCTTGATGATCGTCATCCTCAAGGCTATCGCGAGCTTTGTGTTCCATCCCGGTGTCGTTCCGGTGATCAATGCTGGTGTTGTCATGGGTATCAACGGTGTAATCTGTATCGTGATGTGATTCTTGATAGGCGCTATATACAGCCATAGCGTATTCTGCTCCAATGGATATCGGATCATAGAATGCAGAATGACTGATAACTTCGACTCCTGCTCGAACCCATGGATTTTGAGCCAATTCAGCCATGGTTTGATTTGTAGCATCACGAGCATTATCGTATCGCGTGTGCAGTCGGGCGCCAAATCCGGCTCGTGCAACGTTAGGAGAACCTTGACTACCCCACTTCATACCTTATGCACCTTGGCGATATAAATGAGACCGACGTGCATCCCCGCTACCATCGTGCCGACGGCTTGACCCACAACTTCTGCGCGGCGAATTCCGAGTTCATCGGCGACGGCATAGGCTGCTCGCACAAGACGCGGTTCACGCCACCATTTCAGCCATATCATGTAGGGTACTCCATCGATGTCGAGCGCCGGCGAACCATCATTATGAGCAATACGATAGCGATCTGCACGATCAACGTTGCCAATGGGTAAGCCTTGCACGGCCAGCTCAAAGCCTTCAGCCTCGCGATAGTCGTGGGGATCGGCAGGATCAAAATGCCAAACGAGACCGGATTCTTGCAAATATTGAGCAGCATCGGCAATGTCTTTCGGCGACGCAGTCTGACCGGTTTGGCGTTGTTCTATCGCGAGTGCAGGGGGAAGATAGTTTGCCTCGCCACACCGTGAAAAGTCGACACGTCCAATCAAGGCATCGTACCATATGGCGTAAGCAATTTTATTAAGAAGGATCACCCGATCCTGATAGAGAATCTGACCGACAATCAGGCCTGACTTGGAGGCGGTGGAGGGTGGCACCCATCCCAGCGGGATGCCTAGGGCCCATTGACGAGGGGCTATCATACAATCCATTATTGCACCTCCCGCCACGGGATGAGGTATCCCAAGTTATGACTGATGGCCCAAGGAATTGCTTGCCAGACAGATTTGGTTGAGAATGAGCCGATCACGTTCAAGGGGTGCGCTTGCCACCAGTAAAGCCAAATCTGTGCCAAATCAGTCTCGCAGGTCAAGCGTTGTCGAGCATTGGTGGTGAGAATGAGATATTGGCTCGGATTATCCGGTAAGGGGCCGATGGGGCGACCCATAGGGGCTATGCGATGATGTCGCATAAATTTCTGGTCTGGTGTTTCGGGATCGTAACGATAAAACGCTCCATCCTCGGCAAGACTGCGTACCAGTGGGGGAGCCGTCACGACATCACTTGGCATTTGTCGAACCGCATTCCATTGATCGTATTCCTCTTGAGTCATACCCCATGTGTCGTCGCCGTAGAGGACTTGGTACTCGATGGTATCGTCTGACATCAAATATTGGCCCCCCGGAACGCCTAAGGCTATCCATAGGTTGTTTGTTGGCAAGATGAGAAACCCTCCTTTAAGCCGTGTATTTCACCGACATAAACCAAAACGGTTCGCCCGTAAGCAGGAACACATTGACTGACTACAGCGTATCAAAATCTTCATCATCCTCTCCATCGATGTTCTCGTCGGTACTTTGAGCGTCTGTTTCAGTAACCCAGGAGTTGTCCTCAACCCTCTCTGCGAATTGATTCTCCAATTGCTCGACATCGGTATCCGTGTTTTGGTTAGAAGACATCTCTGAGCGCTGGTGGATTTCGGATTCTTTCTCTACGTCGTTGTTTCCTGCTTCGTAAATAACAGTCGTGTCTTCCGTGTGCAATAGGGAGACATTGTAATCAGATGATTCTCCGGTTTGGTCTGCAGCAATCATTACTGGATTGTCAGTGTGTTTATCTTCTGAAGTCGTGCCGTTACCAGACTGAGATATGTCGTCGATAGCATGCACGACCTTCTGAAAGTTCCCATGATGGGATGTTTGCCAGTATGATTGAAGTCTTTGCTGTGCTTCGCTTAAATATCCTTCGGCTCCGTTTTCTGCAGCAGCCCCTATAATTGCGGATACGTATGGATCATGGCTAATGTGGGCCGTTAGGGTGGCAGCGGCAGCACCACAAGCTGCCCCAAAACATTTGCTAGTCCATGACATGGAACGATTCTCCTGTCTGAGTTAGCCGGTCAAGAGCGACGACTCGTGTTCTAAGCAATGCCGGTAAAAAACGTGACATTTTCACTTTTATAGGGTTTTCTTCACATTTTAAGTGTCGAGCGGTCGCCACCATAATTTCTCGTAATGATCGTTGCCCGTCGCAAAATGTCCAAAAAATATAATCAGTAAAATCACAAGTGACGGCGACATCACCATATAACGTGCCAATTTGGTATTGCGATGGATTTGTCGCAGACTGTCCTAATCCCACGCCTTGCGGCAAAGCCCGTAAGCTCAACAATGATTCTGAAGGTGAATGCTGCTCAAAGGGTAACGAAATAAGCAAATGTTCGTCTAACAACTCTGTTATCGCCTGCAACCTATCGACTTGAAAATGGGCAATAGTTTCGACCAAGGCTTGAAAAGACATAGGTATTTGCGCCCGTAGCCACAAGGCTGTAGAAATCGGATCCAACTCATAAAAATCTTGTCCCGCACGGATCCACCAACCGGGTTGTTTTTGTCCTTTGACGGAGTTCTCCTTAGGGTCTCTTAAGAGCCCGGTGGAATAGCCCACGGAGACATATTGTGCAGATTTTTGAAGACTTTCGTTCATCATAAGCGGCCTCCTTGACAGATTGAAAAGTGTGAATATCAGATTAAATCTTTGGGTTTTGATGTCTTTCTGCTAGAATTGTTTGAATTTGCCTCATATAACACCGGCATAAACAAAAACGGTTCACCCGTGGGCATCGACACAATGGCCATGCCGGTGTCTAAAGCCGAAATATCCCCATCCTCATGGAATACGATCAATGGA